>JASHUI010000303.1:0-10014 GCA_030040095.1 Streptosporangiaceae bacterium
GAGAACTCGGCCGCGAGCGCGGCCGCCCCGACGCCGTGCGCCGCCGCCGTGACGGCCAGGCAAACCTACGGCAGCTTCACCGCGGACGAGCTGGCCTCCTTCTACGGGATGTCTCCCCTGTACAGCCTCGGTGACCTCGGGCAGGGCGTGCGCGTGGCCCTGGCCGAGTTCGGCCCGGATTCTCCCTCGGACATCAGCGCCTTCGAGTCGTGCTACGGGCTGAGCACCTCGGTCAGTTACATAACGGTGGACGGGGGCGCGGGCACCGGAGCCGGCTCGGGCGAGGAGGCGCTGGACATCGAGGACGTCATGAGCCTGGCTCCCCGCGCCGCCATCGACGTCTACCAGGCGCCGGACGGGAGCAGCACCGACACCTATGACCTCTACTCGGCGATCGTGAACACCGACGCCGACCAGGTCGTGTCCACGTCGTGGGGGCTGTGCGAGCTGGACGCCGACCAGTCGCTGATCAGGTCGGAGGACGTCCTGTTCGCACAGGCCGCCGCCCAGGGGCAGACCGTTTTCGCCGCGGCCGGGGACTTCGGGTCCACGGGCTGCCTGTTCAATCCCCTCAGCTCCGATTTCGACTCGACGCTTTCGGTCACCGACCCGGCCAGCCAGCCCTACGTGATCGGCGTCGGCGGCACCTCGATCGCGGGCACGTCCCAGAGCGTCTGGAACAATTCCTCGACCACCGACGGCGCCGGTGCCGGCGGGCTCTCGGTCGACTGGTGCATGCCCGCCTACCAGTACAAGACGGCCATCCCCGGCCTCGTCAGCGGATTGTCCGGCAGCGCCGCGGCGAGTTGCGGCGCGGCCGTGCCGTACCTGCGGCAGGTTCCCGATGTGTCCGCCGACGCCAACCCGCAGACCGGCTATGTCATCTACTTCTCGGGAGCGTGGCAGGCGGGCTGGGGCGGGACCAGCGCCGCCGCCTCGCTGTGGGCCGCGGCCGCGGCGCTGACCGACGCCTCCCCGTTCTGCAGCGATTACGGCTCGGGTGATGCCGGGGTGCGGCCCGAGGGCCTGTACGCCGTGACCAGCACGGTCCACTCCTATGTTTACTCAGCGGCTGGTGAGGGCCTGTACGACGTGACGGAGGGCAACAACGACTACACCCCGTCCGGATACGCGGCCGGTGACTACCCGGCGGCCAAGGGCTACGACATGGCGAGCGGGCTGGGGACGCCCCTGCTCGGCGGCCGCACCTCCGCGGGCAAGACCAGCACGTACTATCCGGGGCTGGCCGCGCTGATGTGCTGGGAGTACCGCACCAAGCTCGGCTCGGCGCAGGTGACCAGCATCTCGCCGAGCACGGGGGCGCCGCGCAAATCGCACACCGTCACGGTGCACGGCTCGGGCTTCCTTCCGATCGCCGGCGCCGATATCGTCCATGTGGGCAGCCGCCGGATCACGGCCACGTGCACGAGCAGCACCAAGTGCACCGTGGTGTTGCCGGCGCTCACGGCGCGGACGGTCGACGTGAGGATCGAGGTCGAGGACCTGAGCCTCAGCCCGGTGACGACCGCGGACCGGTTCCGCTATACCTAGGGCGCGTCCGGCCGTGCCGCCTGTCTCCAGGACGCGTCCGGCAGCGCACGCCCTTCTCGCTCACTTCCGGCGGGACTGGCGGTGTCCGGGCAGCGTGCGGCAGGATGTCATTACCGCACCTCAAGCAGCTACAATTCCTATGAAGCAGCCCGATAAAGTGGTCGCGCCAGGGGGAACAATGGACTTTCCCGCAGGGACCCGGCCGTCATCATCGTATCTACGGTGTCCATTTGGTGTCAAGAAGATGGCCATCCGGTGAATGATTGGTCGACGCCGATGCCGCCCGCCTCGGAACGTCCCGGCCGGACCTCGCCCTCATCGGCCTTCGGGATCTCCGATGGCGAGGCCGCCTCGCCCGGTCAGCAGGACGGCCTGCCCGGCCCGGTCCCGCCGGACGCCGGCGTATCGATCCTCCCGGGCCAGGAGACGGTCGTGCACGGTCCGGTCGTTCCTGGCGCGCTCTTGGAGGCCAGGAACGTATCGGCGTGGTTCGGCACCCACAAGGTGCTCGAAGGTG
This sequence comes from Streptosporangiaceae bacterium, assembly GCA_030040095.1. Taxonomy (GTDB): domain Bacteria; phylum Actinomycetota; class Actinomycetes; order Streptosporangiales; family Streptosporangiaceae; genus JASHPR01. Next base: position 2,069 of record JASHUI010000303.1, read on the forward strand.
TGTCGCTGTCCATGCCGCCGGGCGTCGTCACCGCGCTGATCGGCCCGTCTGGATGCGGCAAGTCGACGTTCCTGCGGATACTCAACCGGATGCACGAGACCACCCGGGGGGCCCAGCTGGCCGGCGCGGTGTACCTGAACGGGCACGACATCTACACCCCCGGCACCCGGGTCACCGAGATGCGCAACCGCATCGGGATGGTGTTCCAGAAGCCGAATCCGTTCCCCACCATGTCCATCGCGGAGAACGTCGTGGCCGGACTGCGCCTCACCGGCGTCCGCATGAGCCGCGGGCGTCGCGCCGAGGTCATCGAGCGCTGCCTGGCGCGCGCCGGGCTATGGACAGAGGTCAAGGACCGGCTGGCCAACCCCGGCGGCGCGCTGTCCGGCGGGCAGCAGCAGCGGCTGTGCATCGCCCGGTCGCTGGCGGTGAACCCGGGCGTCCTGCTCATGGACGAGCCCTGCTCGGCCCTGGACCCGGGCTCGACCGCTCGCATCGAGCAGACGATCCACGACCTCAGGTCCGATGTGACGATCGTGATCGTGACGCACAACATGCAGCAGGCCGTTCGGGTATCCCAGCAGTGCGCCTTTTTCCTGGCCGAGGGGGGCGCACCGGGGGGCATCGTCGAGTCCGGCGACACGGCGAAGATATTCGAGGCCCCCGAGGACCCGCGCACCGCCGACTACGTGCACGGCCGGTTCGGCTAGCCATCATGGACGGCAAGCCCGGGGCGGCGCGTGTCGGGATACCGCATTTCGAGATATATTCCCGGGGCCAGCAGGTGCACTGGCGCCTGCTTTCGGCCAACAACCGGGACAGCGGACAGTCCGCGTCCAGTTTCCCCGACGTCGACGCGTGCCGGTCGGCTCTCGGCGAACTGCTCGATCTCCTCGATGAGCTCCGGCCGCTGTATACCCTCACCGCCGACCACCGCTGGGATTGGACGCTGGCCCGTAACGACGTGGTCCTGGCTCGCTCCTCGCGCTCGTTCGACCGGCGGCTGCGGTGCATCGCGGCCAGCGAATGGTTCCTGCGCACGGCTCCGGCGGCGGTGGTCCGCACCGCCCTGCGGATTGTCCCGGATCGGCTGACGGACGCGTCGCTCGACATTCGCCGGTCGTTTACGCTTCCGCCGCACCAGCGATACCAGGCCAAACTAACGTTGCCGGGCGGCCACGTGGCGACGCCGGGCGGAAACGAAGCCAGCGTGGCCAATCGGGAATGGGAGGACGGATGAGCGTCGTGAGCGCCGGCCCGGCCGCTCCGGCCGGCGACGACGTACCGCGACGACTGAGCCCAGGGCTGCTGCCGTCCGATCGCGTGTTCCACGGTGTGTCTTACTCGGTCGGCGGGCTGGTCCTGCTCATCACGGGCTCGATCGGGGCGTTCCTCGGCCTCCAGCTCATTCCCACCCTGCACACGTACGGCTGGCGTTTCTTCACCCAGACCGAGTGGCTGCCCGACCTCAACAAGGTCGGCGTGGCGGCCGCGCTGGTGGGCACCTTCGAGGTCGCCACGGTCGCGATCCTCATCTCGGTGCCGCTGGCCCTGCTCACCGCCCTCTACATCAGCGAGTACTCCTGGCGCTGGCTGCGGGGCACGCTGGTCTCGCTGATCGACCTGATGGCGGCGATCCCCAGCATCGTCTACGGGCTCTGGGGCTGGTACCTGCTGGAGCCGCGCGCCGCGGAGATCACCCGCTGGCTCTCCACCTACCTGGGCTGGTTCCCGCCCTTCCATGTGGACGCCGACACCCATGCCGCCGTCCCGCAGATAGGTTCCACGTATTACGGCTCGGTCGCCATCGCCGGGCTGCTCGTGAGCATGATGGTCGTGCCGATCGCCTGCGCGGTCATGCGCGGAGTCTTCGCGCAGGCCCCGGTGGGAGAGCGGGAGGCCGCGCTCGCCCTGGGCGCTACCCGCTGGGGCGTGATCCGCAGCGTCGTGCTCCCGTTCGGCCGCGGCGGCATGATCGGCGGGACGATGCTCGGGCTGGGGCGCGCGCTGGGCGAGACGATCGCGGTGCTGGTCATCATCAACGTGCACTACGACATCAGCTTCCACGTCCTGCAGACCGGGGCCATCACCGTGTCCGCGCTGATCGCGGACATGTTCAGCGAGTCCACCCCGGGCCAGGTATCGGCTCTGCTGGCGGCCGGGTTCGTGCTGTTCCTGATCACGATGCTTGTCAACCTCCTGGCCGCGACCTTGATCGGGCGCAGCCGCAGCGGCGCGGCCACCGAGATATAACGATGGCGACACTTCCGGCCAGCTCAGCGCGGCCCGCGGTCAAGATCCCGGATCCGGCCGCCGGCCCGGCGACCCGGCTGCCCGTCACCGGCGCTGACCGCCCGCGCAAGGTGAGCACCCGGACCGCCGATGACACCGTGGCCCTGGTGGGCAGCCTCGTCGGCTCCCTGGGCCTGGTCTTCGTCGCCTACGAGCGAGTGCTGCCGTTCAGCGGCATCGCCGGGTTCTTCGTGTGCTGGTACCTGACCTTCCTGCTCCTCTACCTGGGGGTCAGCGCGTTGTCGCAGCCGCGGCCGCTGGTGTGGGACCGGCTCGCGACCGCCGTCGTCCACGGCGGGGCGGGGCTGGTCGTGCTCGCGGTCCTGAGCACGGTCTTCTACACCTTCATGAAAGGGTGGAACGCCGACCACCACCTCAACTTCTTCAACCACAGCATGGCGGGCGTCGTGCCGACGGCTCCGCTCGACGAGGGCGGCATCCTGCACGCGATCGTCGGGACCCTGATCGAGATCGGGATCGCGGTCGTGGTGGCGCTGCCGCTCGGCGTGGGCACGGCCGTGTACATCAGCGAGGTGGGGGGCGGGTTCGCCCGCATCGTCCGCACGGTCGTGGAGGCCATGACGGCGCTGCCGGACATCCTCGCGGGGCTGTTCATCTATTCGACGCTCATCCTGCGCGCGCACGTGCCGGCGAGCGGGTTCGCCGCGGCCATGGCGCTGTCGGTGATGATGCTGCCGGTCATCGCGCGGTCGGCGGAGGTGGTGCTGAGGGTCGTCCCCGGCGGCCTGCGTGAGGCCAGCCTCGCCCTCGGTGCCTCGCGCTGGCGAACCGTGCGGCTGGTGGTCCTGCCCACCGCGCGCCCCGGGCTGGCCACCGCCCTGATCCTGGGCATAGCCCGCGGGATCGGTGAGACCGCTCCGGTGCTGATCTGCTCGGGGGCGTCGACGTTCCTCAACTACGACCCGTTCCACAACTGGATGAACTCGCTGCCGCTGTTCATCTTCAGCGGGTTCCAAAGCGGCGAGCAGCTCTTCGCCGCCCGTCTGTGGGGGGCGGCCAGCGTGCTGCTGGCACTCGTCCTCATTCTGTTCGTGACCGCGCGCTTCCTGGCCAGGTCCCGGCCAGGTCGCTCGTGAAGGAGGAAATGGGCATGTCCAGTCGCCGCACCCCGATGAGGCGGACCTGCGCGGCGCTCGCGGTGGTGCTGTCCGGCCTGCTGGCCGCTATGGCCGGAGCGGGGCCGGCCGCCTCGTCGTCGTATCCCGTCCAGCAGATCGAGGGGTCGGGCTCGACCTGGGCGGAGAACGCCGTGAACCAATGGATCGGCAACGTCGAGTCGTCCGAAGGCGTCGACGTCGGGTTCAACGGGGATGGCTCGGCCGCCGGCCGCACGGACTTCGCGCAGGGCACGGTCGACTTCGCGGTCAGCGACATCGGCTACCAGGGCAGCAGGTACGGGGGCGACGACAACTCCGCTCGCGCGTACGCCTACCTGCCCATCACCGCGGGCGGGACGTCGTTCCCTTACAACATCGTCGTAGGCGGGAAGCGGGTCACCAATCTCCGGTTGTCCGGCGAGGTCCTGGCCGAGATATTTACCAAAGGGATCACGAACTGGGACAACTCCCAGATCACCGCGAACAACAACGGGCACGCGCTGCCCAGCATGCCGATCATCACGGTGGTCCCGTCGGAGGGGTCAGGGACCACCGCCATGTTCACGCAGTACCTGAGCTACGAGTTCCCCTCGATGTGGGGGGCCTTCAACAGCGGCTCGTCCGAGTGGACCGAGTACTGGCCGCTCCAGGGGATCAGCAACCAGGTCTCCCAGGACGGCTCCACGCAGGTGATGAACTACATCGAGTCGGCGGCCGCCAACGGCTCCATCGGTTTCGACGAGTACTCCTACCCGCTGGCCGCCGATTTCCCGGTGGTCCAGATGGAGAACGCGGCCGGCTATTACGTGCTTCCGAGCGAGTACAACGACGCGGTGGCGCTCACCCAGGCGCAGATCAACTACGACAAGAGCTCGCCCGACTACCTGCTGCAGAACCTGGACAACGTCTACGGCTACACAGACCCGCGCGCCTATCCGCTGTCGTCGTACTCCTACACGATCATGCCCACGTCCGCGACCGACGAAGTCATGGAGAAGTCGGGCAATCCCCCGTTCCCGGCCAAGGCCCAGGCGCTCGCGCAGTTCCTCGACTTCTCGATCTGCCAGGGGCAGGAGTCCATCGGCGCCATCGGGTACTCGGCGCTGCCGGTCAACCTGGTGGAGGCGGGCTTCGAGCAGATCGAGAAGATCAAGACGGCCGCTCCGGACGTCCAGATCGGCGCGCTGAACATCGACACCTGCGACAACCCGACGTTCGTCAAGGGCAACCCGGATGCGAACTACCTGGCTCAGATAGCGCCGCAGCCCCCGCTGTGCGACAAGAACGGCTACGGTCCGTGTTCCGGCGACCTCAACGCCAACGCCAACGGCGGGCAGGGGAGCACAACGGGCAGCGGCAGCGGGCACGCCCCGACGTCCTCCACCAGCGGGAGCGGGACCAGCGGGAGCTCCAGCACGGGCACCGGCAGCTCGTCGGGCAGCGGAGGTAAGGAGGTGGTCAATCCGGTCACCGGGCAGGTGAGCGTCGTCGGCGGGAACGCGGCCGACGGATCGGCCGCGCCGACCGCCAGCGTCCTGCCCGCCGGGCAAAGCAGTGACCTGAGCATCATTCTCGCCGTGCTGGCCATCGTCCTGCTGCTGGCTGCCCTCGCCGCTCCGCCGGTGCTGGCCAGGTACTGGTCCGGCCGGGTGGGGCGGCGGCCGTGAGCGCACGGCCCGCGGGGGTGCGCTCGCGCCCGGTGATCCGGGTGGCGCTCCCGGCGATCCTGCTGTCGCTCGGGTCGCTGGCCGTGGCGATGGGCGGCACGAGCACCGCCGCGGCCCAGCCGGCCAGGGCGTCCCGGCCCGTCAGCGCGGCCGCGGCGGCGAGCACGTCGAGCGCCTTTCACCAGACGGAGACCATCGAGCGGACGAACCTGATCAGCGGCCAGAACGTGGTCGTGGACAAGCGGACGGTGTCGCTGTCGGTCAACGTCACCGCCGACCTCGTCAACCGCCAGACCCTCCAGGTGAGCTGGACCGGGGCCCATCCCACCGGGGGGATCCAGTTCAACCCCAACGACGGCAACAATGCTCCCTACGAGGAGTACCCGATGGTCCTGCTGGAATGCCAGGGAAAGGCCCAGCAGATCCAGCCCGAAGACTGCTGGACGACCACGCCCACGGAGCGGTATTTCTCGACCGACGACGTGTTCCCGCCGTGGCGGGTGGACAGGTACGCCACGGCCGACGACCAGCGCAACGCCGTCGTCAACGAGCCGAACCCGCTGCCCTCCACCTGCGACGTCTTCGTGGCCGGTACCGTCCGGTACTGGCTTCCGTTCGTCACCCCCTCGGGCCAGGACTACCCCGTCGGCCCAGGCGAGTGCGCCGCCACGCCCAACGAGATGAACACCGCGGGCACGCTCGGGGATCTGCCGACCAACGAGACCTACGCGGCCACCAACCTCAACGGCGACGGAAGTGCCAACTTCGACGTCTGGACCAGTGAGCTCAACCCGGACCTGGGCTGCTCGGACACGGTGTCCTGCGCGCTGGTCGCCGTGCCGATTATGGGCATCAGCTGCGACCCGGCCGGGACCGGGATGCCCGTGGCGGACCAGCCCGCGGCGGGAGCGCAGGAGGAGCAGGCGGCCGCGGAGTGCGAGCAGACCGGATTCTTCGCCCCGGGATCCATCGCCAACGCCGAGAGCGAGCTCAACTCGGAGCTGACGGTCAGCGGCTGGCTGTGGTGGGCGGCGTCGAACTGGCGGAACCGGTTCGTGGTCCCGCTGACCTTCGCCCCCCCTGGCAACATCTGCTCGCTGGTCAACCAGGGCAACCATTTCATCCAGATCTACGGATCCGAGCTCGTCGACCAGGCGATGCTGCAATGGCAGCCGCACTTCTGCCTGAACGCGAACCTGTTCACGCTCACGTACGGCGGGACGGCCGAGCCGGAGGCCGCGACCGATCTGCAGCAAGGCGAGGTCGAGGCGGCGCTGGTGTCGAACCAGCCGTCGGCGGGGTTCCCCGAGCCGGTGGTGCATGCCCCGGTGGCCGCCACCGGGTTCGCGATCAGTTTCGTGATCGACAACAGCCAGCACCAGCCGGTGACGACGCTGCGACTGGATCCTCGCCTGCTGGCCAAGCTGCTCACCGAGTCCTACCCGGGGCTGCTCGTCAACGAAAGCGACCCCGAGCTCCAGCACACGTGCACGGCGGCCGACCCGGCCGCGAATCACCTGTCAACCACCCTGTGCACCAACCCGCTCAACATCACCGATGACCCGGAGTTCCAGGCGCTCAACCCCGGCATCCCCAGCACGGTCCAGAGCGAGGCCGCCTCCACGCTGCTGGCGCTGTCCAGCCAGTCGGACGTGATGTGGGCGCTCACGTCCTACATCAACGACAACCCGGCGGCCCGGGCCTGGCTCAACGGCCAGCCGGACCCCTGGGGAATGGTGGTCAACTCCGCGTACAAGGGGATCGCGCTGCCGGTGTCGCTCTGGCCGCTGAACAGCACCTACGAACCGCAAAGCTGGATAACGGGCACGCAGGTGCAGAACCTGTGCTATCAGAAGAGCCCGTCGCCGCTCCTGCCGCTGATCGCGGCACCGCTTTCCGATCTTCCCGACATCGCCGAGGACATCCAGTTCTACCTGGCGCAGTCCGACACGGCCTGCCCGAACTTCCAGCCGGACTATCCCGAATCCTGGTCTCTGGCGCCGCTGGGGTCGCAGGGCGTGGGCTACCGGTTCATGCTCGGGGTGACCTCGCTGGCCGACGCCGAGCGCTATGACCTGAGTACCGCGTCGCTGCTGACCTACACCGCGTCCGGCACTCCCGCCGCGTTCACCTCGCCGTCGGGAATGACCTTCGTCGCCCCGACCAACGCGGCGCTGGACAGCGCCGCGTCGCTGTTCACAGCCGACTCGTCGCAGGACGACTGGACCTTCCCCTACTCGCTCTATCAGCAAGACAGCACCAAGGCGCAGCAGGCCTATCCCGGCACCATGCTGGTCTACGCCGACATCCCCACCAAGGGCCTGAAGGCGGTCGATGCCTCGGACTACGCGAACTTCCTGCGCTTCGTCGCGACCACGGGGCAGACTCCCGGAGGCGGCATCGGCCAGCTGGCCAGCGGGTACCTGCCGATGACCTCGGCCGACCACCTGGGCGCCGAGGCCGCCTACACGCAGTCGGCCGCGACGGCCGTCGCGGCCCAGAAGGGAGCGGTCCCGCCCCTGTCCCCTGCCAGCACCACGAGCGGGTCCGGCTCGGGAACGACCGGGTCCAGCTCGAGCACCAGCGGGTCCAGTTCCGGCAGTAGCGGGACCGGTTCCAGCTCGACGAGCAGCAAGACCAGCTCCGCGAGCAAGACCAGCACGAAGACCGTCCCGCTGACCCACTCCAGCCCCGCGGCCAGTCTCGGGCCCACCCCGGGCCAGAGCTTCGGGATCGCTTCCTACGCGCTCATCGGCGTGGCCGCCCTCGGGATGGCCATGGCGGTGCTGGCCCTGGTGGTCGGCCAACTGGCGCGCGGCGGCCGCAAGCCGCTGGGTGCGGCCGCTCCGGCGGTCGCGGGCGCGATCGC
>JASHUI010000304.1:0-4850 GCA_030040095.1 Streptosporangiaceae bacterium
GTGCGCCTCATCCGTGCTCAGACGACCGCACAGCCGGTGCGTCAGCACCTCGCGGTGCGGCAGGCGACAGAGCAGCCACACCGCCACGACCGCGCCGACCAGCGGCGCGAGCAGGTAGGTGGCAAGGAACCCGAATTGTCCCGCGAAGACGGCCGGCCCGAATTGACGGGCGGGGTTGTCGGATCCGCCGGTGACGGTGCCGAGGCCGGCGATGGCGGCGCCGATGAGGCCACCGACCAGCCAGGGAACGCGCGGAGCCAGCCGGGGTACCGACAGGAAAATGCCTACGAGCAGGACGATCACGGCCATGCTGACCGCCTCTACCGGGAAGAGCATGGCGTTGGACCAGCCAGGCGCTGGCCGGAGTGCGGAGTAGACGCAAGGGGCCCTGCCGACGGCCGGTCCCCATGCGAGGCGTGCCAGCAGCACGCCAAGCAGCGAGCCCGCCAGCTGAGCGGCCCAGTAGGGTAGGACGCCGCGGCCGGGAAAGACTCCGAACCGCCACATGGCCAGGGATATGGCCGGGTTCAGATGCCCGCCGGAGGCGACCCCCAGCGGGCTGAGGATCAGCCCGGCCAGCAGCAGCCCCACGACGGCGCCGACGACCAGCAGCTCGAGGTGAATTCCCGGGATCGCCCGGGAGATCGGTGATGAGCCGATGACCCAGCGGACCACGCTCGCCACGCCGAACAGCAGGACGGTGGTCAGCAGTACCTCGTATGCGCCGTGCCGCCACAGCTGACTCGGCGACGGCGACCGGGGATCCGGTCTGGCCTGATCACCGGAACTCGCTGGCCGACCGCGCACTTCCACTCGACGATCTGTCGCTCGATCCGCCATGCTCCGTTGTCCTTCATTACCCACCGGGACGACGGCGTGCACGCTGAGTATCGATGCTAACACGGTACGCGTTGCGTAATTTCCCTGGTCCTTGCCCGCGGCAGTCCACCCCCAGCGAATTAGCTGGCGCGCCGCTATTTAAGATGATGCCGGATAGTAGCGATCACGTCGCTGACCGTTGCCGCCGTGCCACGGGTGCAAACTGGCCGACCCGAGGCTCCGTGCCCCTTATGGAGGCGCTGTGACCACGATCTCGCGCATGCGGGGCGCGCTGCGTTACCCGGCCCGGCTCCTCACCGGTTCCACCTACGCCGTGCTCGGCTACGACGCGCTGCGCGAGCCGAGCCGGGGCGCCAAGGAGGGGGCCGCTTTGATGGCAGCAATCCGCGAGAAGGTTCCGCTTACCGCCCGGGACGAGCAGCTGGTGCAGGTCAACGGGGCCGTACAGGCGACGTGCGGCGTGTTGCTCGCGCTGGGCGTGGTCCCGCGCCTGTCCGCCCTGATCCTGGCCGGCTCGATGATTCCCACCACCCTGGCCGCACACAGCTTCTGGACGGTCGAGGACCCGGTTGCCCGCAAGCAGCAGCGGATTCAGTTCCACAAGAACATGGCCATGATCGGCGGGCTGCTGTTCGCCGCGCTGGACTAGACGGCGCCGGGCCGGCGCAGCCCGGCCTGCCGTGACCGACGTTTGCCTCCGGGTCCGGAGGGAATATCGAGGTCGATTCGGAATGGTCGCCGCGTATGCGTGGCAGGAACACGCTGGCCTGCCGCCCGCGGGCGCTAATCTGCGGTTGCTCTCGGGGGGGATCAATGCGCCAGGAATTCGCCATCGACGTCACCCGCATCCGGGACGAGGTCCGCCAGCACCTCAAGCAGGGGCCGGTCACCCCGACCAACACCACCGACGTCGACCAGGTCATCACGGTGCTCAACCAGGTACTCGCCAGCGAGATGGTCTGCTACCTGCGCTACATGCAGAACGCGATCGTCTGCGAGGGCATCGACCGGGAGCAGGTCGCCAACATGTTCCAGGATCACGCGGCCGAAGAGCTCGGGCACTTCCGGCGCGTGTCCGACCGCATCAACCAGCTCGGCGGATCGCCCGACATGAACCCCGCCACGATGAAGGAACGCGCCCACACCCAGTACTCCGCACCCGACGACGAGACCGACCTGCAGGGCATGATCCGCGAGAACCTCATCGGCGAACGCATCGTCATCGAGGCCTACACCGAAATCATCCGCTGGCTCGGCGAGGCCGACATCACCTCTCGCCGGCTCATCGAGCACATCCTCAAGGAAGAAGAAGACCACGCGGACGAGCTCAACGACCTATTCGAGGGCTGAGGGCGACGAGTCGCCTACCACCTTTAGCTGTGGCGGAACTCGACGACGTCGCCGTCGCGCATCACGTAATCGCGGCCCTCGATCCTGACCTTGCCCGCGGCCCGGGCCGCGACCATGGACCCCGCGGCCATCAGGTCGTCGTACGAGACCACCTCGGCCTTGATGAACCCTCGCTGGAAATCGCTGTGGATCACCCCGGCGGCCTCCGGCGCGGTCGCGCCGGCCCGGATCGTCCACGCCCGGGCCTCCTTGGGCCCCGCGGTCAGGAACGTCTGCAGGCCCAGCGCCTCGAAACCGGCCCGGGCCAGCTGGGCCAGACCCGGCTCGCCCAGGCCGAGCTCGGCCAGCAGCTCTCCGGCCTCGTCCTCGGGCAGCTCGGCCAGCTCGGCCTCGGTCTTCGCGTCAAGGAACACCGCGGGGGCCGGCGCCACCAGGGCCCCGAGCCGGTCCCGCAGGGCCGCGTCGCCGAGCTCGGCGTCGTCTTCGTTGAACGCGTAGACGAACGGCTTGGCCGTGAGCAACTGCAGCTCGCGCAGGTCGGCCACGTCGATCCCGGCCGGCCCGGCCCCGGCGTACAGCGTGGTACCGCCGTCGAGCAGGTGCTGTGCCCGCTCGGCCGCCGCGGCCGCCTTGACCTTGCCCGGGTCCTTGGCAAACTTCGCCTCCTTGGCCAGGCGCGGCGCGGCCTTCTCCAGCGTCTGCAGGTCGGCCAGGATCAGCTCGGTCGCGATGGTCTCGATGTCACGCTCCGGTGACACCTCGCCGTCGACGTGGCTCACGTCCGGGTCGGTGAAGACCCGCACCACCTGGCAGATCGCGTCGGTCTCCCGGATGTGGGCCAGGAACTGGTTGCCCAGGCCCTGCCCCTGGGAGGCGCCGCGGACCAGCCCGGCGATGTCAACGAACCGGACCGTGGCGGGCACGATCCTGGCGGAGTCGTAGAGCCCGGCCAGCGCGACCAGCCGCGGGTCGGGAATGCCGACGACGCCCACGTTGGGCTCGATGGTCGCGAACGGGTAGTTGGAAGCCACGGCGCTGGCCCTGGTCAGCGCGTTGAACAGGGTGGACTTGCCGACGTTGGGCAGGCCGACGATGCCGATGGACAGGCTCACCCGGGCGAGTCTAGGTGCGCCGCGCGGCCGGGCGGGGCGAAGGGCCGGCCGAGCCCCGTTCCGCCTGCCCCAGCGTGTCAGGCGGGAAACTGTCGTAGCCGTGCGCGAGCATGAGCAGATATGGACGGGATCTCGTTGCTGATCGGGCTTCTGGTCGGGGCCTGCCTCGGGGCGCTGATCGGCTATCTCTACGCGCGCAGCCACGTGGCCGGCCAGGCGGCCGCCGCCGAGCATTTCCAGGCCATGGCCGGGGATGCCCTGGACCAGAGCAGCCGGCGGTTCCTCGAGATGGCGGCCGGCCGGCTGGAGGCGGCGAACGCCAGGGCGGCCGGCGAGCTGGACACCAGGAAGGCGGCCGTGGAGCACCTGGTACAGCCGCTGGCCGAAGCGCTGGCCCGGGTGGAGATCCAGCTGCGCGAGACCGACGCGGCCCGGGTCAGGTCGGCCGCCGCCCTGGCCGAGCAGGTGATGATCGCCCGGCAAAGCTCGGACGAGCTGCGGGCGCAGACCCAGGCCCTGGTCACCGCGCTGCGGCGGCCCGAGGCGCGCGGGCGATGGGGCGAGATGCAGCTGCGGCGGGTGGTCGAGATGTCCGGCATGACCCCCCGGTGCGACTTCGACGAGCAGGTCAGCGTGAGCACCAGCGAGGGCACACAGCGCCCGGACATGGTGATCAGGCTGGCCGGGGGCAAGAACATCGTGGTGGACTCCAAGGTCTCGCTGGCCGCCTACCTCGAGGCGGCCGAGACCGGCGACGAGACGGTGCGCGAGACCCGGCTGGGCGCACACGCCCGGCACCTGCGCGACCACGTGGACCGCCTGGCCGCCAAGACGTACTGGGCCGCGCTCAGCCCGGCGCCCGAGTTCGTGGTTCTGTTCATCCCGGGCGAGGCGTTCCTGGCCCCCGCGCTGGAGCACGACCCAGCCCTGCTCGAGCACGCGATCGCGCACAGGGTGCACATCGCGACGCCGACCACGCTGGTCACCATGCTGCGGACCGCACAGTACGCCTGGCAGCAGGAGGCGCTTTCCGAGAACGCACGCGCCGTCTTCGATCTGGGCCGCGAGCTGTACGAACGGCTCATCGCGATGGGCAAGCACGTGGACGGGCTGGGCAAGGCGCTGGGCAACGCCGTCTCCAGCTACAACAGGACGATCGGCTCGCTGGAGAGTAAGGTCCTGGTCACTGCGCGTAAGCTTAACCAGCTAGGAGTGGTCGAGGCGGAACTCAAGCCCCCGGCCGCGGTCGAGGACACGATACGCGCCCTTTCCGCGGCCGACCTGATCGCTGAGGCGGGCCAGGAGTTCGTCGCCGCCCCGGGCGCGGTGCGCGCCGACAAACCCGCGCCGCAGCTCGTGAGCGGACCGCGGGCCATGGGCGCGGCGGGCTGACGTGTCCGTGAGCCCGGCGCCCCGACCTCATAAGGGAGGAGGGAGCGAGGTGCCGCAGCCGGCATGGGCCGGACGGCTAGGGTCCCGGCGCGTGGCCTTCGTCACCGATGCCCCGGCGCCGGACGGGCCGGCCGGCACGATCGCCGTGGCGAGCCC
>JASHUI010000305.1:0-4132 GCA_030040095.1 Streptosporangiaceae bacterium
GGGTCAGGCGGCCACCGTGCTGCGCGAGGCCGGCGCGGGCCCGGACCAGCTGCTGGCCGCGTTCGAGCAGGTCCGCGGGCACGCGAGGGTCACCAGCCCGGACCCCGAGGACACCTACAAGGCCCTGGAGAAGTACGGGATCGACCTGACCCGCAGCGCCCGCGAGGGCAAGCTCGACCCGGTCATCGGCCGCGACGCCGAGATTCGCCGGGTGATCCAGGTGCTCTCCCGGCGGACCAAGAACAACCCGGTGCTGATCGGTGAGCCCGGCGTGGGCAAGACCGCCGTGGTGGAGGGCCTGGCCCAGCGGATCGTGGCCGGGGACGTGCCCGAGTCTCTGCGGGGCAAGCGCGTGGTCGCACTGGACCTGGGCGCGATGCTGGCCGGCGCCAAGTACCGCGGCGAGTTCGAGGAGCGCCTGAAGGCGGTCCTCGGCGAGATCAAGGAGAGCGAAGGCCAGATCATCACGTTCATCGACGAGCTGCACACGGTCGTCGGGGCCGGCGCCGCCGAGGGCGCGATGGACGCGGGCAACATGCTCAAGCCCATGCTGGCCCGCGGAGAGCTGCGCATGGTCGGCGCCACCACGCTCGACGAGTACCGGGAGCGGATCGAGAAGGACCCCGCCCTGGAGCGCCGGTTCCAGCAGGTGTTCGTGAACGAGCCCTCCGTGGAGGACACGATCGCCATCCTGCGCGGGCTCAAGGGCCGCTACGAGGCGCACCACCAGGTGCAGATCTCCGACGCGGCGCTGGTCGCCGCCGCGGCGCTGTCGGACCGCTACATCACCGCGCGTTTTCTCCCGGACAAGGCGATCGACCTGGTCGACGAGGCGGCGTCGCGGCTGCGCATGGAGATCGACTCGCGCCCGGTCGAGATCGACGAGCTGCAGCGGTCCGTGGACCGGATGCTGATGGAGGAGCTGGCCCTGGCCAAGGAGGCCGACCCGGCCAGCAAGGAGCGGCTGGAGCGGCTCCGCGCGGACAAGGCCGACCGGCAGGAGCAGCTGACCGCGCTGCTGGCCCAGTGGGACCGGGAGAAGGCCGGCCTGAACAAGGTCGGCGAGCTGAAGAAGCGCCGGGATGACCTGCAGGGCCAGCTCGAGCGCGCGCAGCGGGAGACCGACTGGGAGACCGCCTCCCGGCTGCAGTACCAGGAGATCCCGGCGGTGGACCGCGCCCTCGAGGAGGCCAACGCGGCGGCGGATGCGCAGCCGATGGTCAAGGAGGAGGTCGGCCCGGACGACGTGGCCGACGTGGTCTCCTCGTGGACCGGCATACCGGCCGGCCGGCTGCTCGAGGGAGAGACCGGCAAGCTGCTGCGGATGGAGGCCGAGCTCGGCAAGCGGCTGGTGGGCCAGTCCCGGGCCGTCCAGGCCGTGTCGGACGCGGTGCGCCGGTCCCGGGCCGGCATCGCCGACCCGGACCGCCCGTCCGGCTCGTTCCTCTTCCTCGGCCCCACCGGGGTCGGCAAGACCGAGCTGGCCAAGGCGCTGGCTGAGTTCCTGTTCGACGACGAGCGGGCGATGATCCGCATCGACATGAGCGAGTACTCGGAGCGGCACTCGGTGGCCCGCCTGGTCGGCGCCCCGCCCGGCTACGTGGGATACGAGGAGGGCGGCCAGCTCACCGAGGCGGTGCGGCGGCGTCCCTACACCGTGGTCCTGCTGGACGAGGTGGAGAAGGCGCACCAGGAGGTCTTCGACATCCTGCTCCAGGTGCTCGACGACGGCCGCCTGACCGACGGGCAGGGCCGCACGGTCGACTTCCGCAACACGATCCTGATCCTCACGTCCAACCTGGGCTCGCAGTACATCGCCGATCCGGCGCTGGACGAGACGGCCAAGCGGGACGCGGTCATGACGGTCGTCAGGTCGACATTCAAGCCGGAGTTCCTGAACCGGCTCGACGACGTGATCCTCTTCGACGCGCTGAACACGGAGGAACTCACCGAGATCGTCGACCTGCAGGTGGCCAGGCTGGCCAAGCGGCTGTCGGACCGACGGCTGACGCTGACGGTCACCCCGGCCGCCCGCGAGTGGCTGGCGGTCACCGGGTTCGACCCGGTGTACGGCGCGAGGCCGCTGCGCAGGCTGATCCAGTCCTCGATCGGCGATCAGCTGGCCAAGGCACTGCTGGCCGGGGAGATCGTTGACGGTGACACGGTCGTCGTCGATCTCGACGAGGCGGCCGACGCGCTCATCGTGCAGTCACCGGCTCATGCCTCGTCGAGCAGCGCGTCGTAGCTGTCCTCGGGCAGCCCAAGGTCGTTGCGGATCCGGTAGCGGAGGCTGAGCAGCAGCCGCAGCTCGGCCTCCGCGTCGGAGGCCTCCGCGTTGCCGTTGGCGTCCGCCGCGGCCCGGATCCCGTGCGGTGTCCGGCGCTGCAGGCACAGCTCGACTCCGGCCGTCGCCCAGTCCAGAGCCCCCGCCAGGTCGGAGCGCTCGACCAGCAGTTCGGCGACCAGATCACACATCCGCGGGTCGTGGCGGCCCTCAGCCTTCAGCTTGTCGAGCAGCGACTGAGCCTCCGCCGTCTTGCCGAGCAGGAAGAGCGCCCGGGCCAGCGGCACCCGCGGGTCCACGAAAACCGGGCCGCCGTCGGCCATCGCCAGCCGGAAGCCGCTGGCGGCGGCGGCCGGGTCGTCGGCGAGCAGCCACTGCTCACCGGCCCGGAGGAAGGCCTCGGAGCGGGGCATCGCGTCGGTCTGGGTGCCGATCACCGCGAGCTTGCTCATCAGCCGAGCCGCGGTCTGGTGGTCGCCGCTGGCGGCGGCGTCGAACTCGATGGCGTCGAATTCCTCACGGCTCAGAACAGGCACGTTAGGTAAGGTACCCGCCCGAAGCGGGTCTCCAACGTGGCGTTGTCCTAATGAAATCGCTACCGGCGCGAGCGCTCGAGCGCGTCCCAGAAGCCGCGGCGCAGCGAGTGCCTGACCTCGTCGTGCAGCAACGAATCGATGGGCAGCGCCGAGCCTTGCAGCAGCCTGGCCTCGAGATCCGACGGCATCCGCGGCTTGCGGGCCAGCACGGCCTCGAGCCACAACGCCGGGGCGTCCCTGGCCACCGCGTCGCCGAAGCCGAACCCCTCCGCGTGCGCTGCCTGAACCGCGTCGGCCAGCGAGATAGCCATGGGCGCAGCAACGGGCTGGGGCAGGGACGAGTGCGCGGACGACTGCGGCGGGCCGTACGTGCCCTGGTCGCGCTGCTGTGCGGGGTACCCGGGTTCTGGTCCCTGCGCCCCGTGCTGACCGGGCTGCGGGCCAGGGAACTGCGGGTACGGCGCCTCTGCCGCGCTGCCGGGGCCGAAGACGCCGGGCGGGGCCGCTGGATACGGCGGCTGGCCGGAGCCGTCGGCGAAACGTGCCTGGCCGGGGCCGTCCCCGAACCTCCCCGGAGCGGGCCCGTCACCGAACCGAGCCTGGCCGGCCCCGTCGCCGAACCGGGCCTGTGCCGGGCCTTCGGCGAACCGGGCCCCGGCGGGGCCGTCGGCGTACCGGCCGGGTGCGCCGTTCTCGCCGTAGCGGCCTGGTGCGCCGTTCTCGCCGTACCGGGCAGACGCCGTGCCGTTCTCGCCGTACCGGCCGGGTGCCCCGTTCTCGCCGTACTGAGCCGACGGCCCCGAGGGGCGCGCGGCCTCGGGGCCCGGTGCGGTCATGCCGTCCCTGGAGGGCAGCCCGGCGCGCGGGCCGGCCTGGTCGGGCAGACGGTAATCCCCCTGGCCGGAACCAAAGCGCGGCTCTCCCTGACCCCGCAGCGAGGGCTGCGGCGGCATGGGTGGCTGCGCCAGCCCGTGCTGCGGCAGGTGGTTCTGCGGCAGGTGGTTCTGCGGCACCGGGCCATCCGGCACGGGGCCCTGCGGCACGGGGCCCTGCAGCACCGGGCCCTGTGCCATCTGACTCTGCGCCAGTTGCTGCTGAGACAGTTGCTGCTGCGGCGCGGAGTTCTGCTGCGCGGGCGCCTGCTGCGCGAGCGGCGGTGGCGCCTGCTGCGGCTGAGCCTGCGGCACCGGGTTGTGCGGCACATGGGTTTGCGGCACATGGGTTTGCGGCGGCAGCGCGTCCTGCGGCCCGGCCGCCTGATGGGCCGGGCTCTGCTGCACCGGCGCCGGCGCCTGCTGCGGCGAAGCTAGCG
>JASHUI010000306.1:0-5971 GCA_030040095.1 Streptosporangiaceae bacterium
ACCAGCGCCAAGGAGAAGATCTTCTGCGCCGGCGCCAACATCAGGATGCTGGCCGCCGCGCCGCACGCCTGGAAGGTGAACTTCTGCAAGTTCACCAACGAGACGCGCTGCGGGATCGAGGACGCCTCGGCGCACTCTGGCCAGGCCTACCTGGCCGCGCTGAACGGCACCGCGTCCGGGGGCGGCTACGAGCTGGCGCTGGCCTGCGACCACATCATGCTCGTCGACGACCACTCGTCCGTGGTGTCGCTGCCGGAGCTGCCGTTGCTGGGGGTGCTGCCGGGCACTGGCGGGCTGACCCGGGTGGTGGACAAGCGCCACGTCCGGCGCGACCTGGCCGACTACTTCGCCACCAGGCCCGAGGGACTGGGCGGGCCGAAGGCGGCGGCCTGGAAGCTGGTCGACGAGGTCGTGCCGCGGCCGAGATGGGACCAGGCCGTGGCCGAGCGGGCCGCCGAGCTGGGATCGGGCTCGGCCCGCCCGGCGGACGCGGCCGGGATCGCGCTGACCCCGCTGGCCAAGCGGCGCGACGACGACCGCGTCGGCTACCGGCACGTGACCGCGGTCCTCGACCACGAGGCCGGCACGGCCACGATCACGATCACGGGCCCGGAGCGGGAGCCGCCCGCCGGCGCGGCGGGGATCCAGGCGCAGGGGGCGGCGTTCTGGACCCTCGCGATGACCCGCGAGCTGGACGACCTCGTCCTCGACCTGCGCACCAACGAGCCCGAGCTGGGTACCTGGATCATCAAGACCGCCGGGGACCCGGCGCGGGTGCTGGCCTACGACCGGCTGCTGCTCGACAATGCCGGCGACTGGCTGGCCAACGAGATCGTGCACTACCTCAAGCGGACGCTGAAGCGGCTCGACGTGACCAGCCGCAGCCTGATCGCGCTGATCGAGCCGGGCAGCTGCTTCCGCGGCTCGCTGCTCGAGCTGGCCCTGGCCGCCGACCGCTCGTTCATGCTGTCCGGGACCTTCGAGGACACCGACCCGGACGCGGAGCCCGCGGCGGTGACCGTCGGGCCGATGAACCTGGGCCCGCTGCCGATGGGCAACGGGCTGACCCGGCTGCGGGCCAGGTTCTGCGGCGACGACCAGGCCCTGGCGGCCGCGGCCGGGGCGGCGGGCCGGCCGCTGGATGCCGCCGCGGCCGAGCGGCTCGGCCTGGTCACGTTCGCGCCCGACGACATCGACTGGGCCGACGAGGTCCGCATCGCGGTCGAGGAGCGGACCAGCTTCAGCCCCGACGCGCTCACCGGGCTGGAGGCCAACTACCGGTTCGCCGGCCCGGAGACCATGGAAACGAAGATCTTCGGCCGGCTGACCGCTTGGCAGAACTGGATCTTCAACCGGCCCAGCGCTTCGGGGCCGGACGGCGCGCTGCGCCGGTTCGGCACCGGGCGGCGCGCCCACTTCGACCGGAAGCGAGTCTGAGAAGTTGACGTCGACAGCCGACTACGCCGAGAAGATCCCGAACAACGTCGACCTCGGCGACGACCGGCGACTGCAGCGGGCGCTGGAGTCCTGGCAGCCGAACTTCCTGTCCTGGTGGGAGTCCATGGGCCCGGCGCTGCCGACGCAGGACGTCTACCTGCGCACCGCGGTCAACGTCGGCCGCGAAGGCTGGGCCCACTTCGGTCACGTGGCTATGCGCGACTACCGCTGGGGCATCTTCCTGGCCGAGCGCGACCCGGGGCGCAGGATCGGGTTCGGCGAGCACCGGGGGGAGCCGCCGTGGCAGCAGGTGCCCGGCGAGTACCGCTCCGCGCTGCGGCGGCTGATCGTCATCCAGGGCGACACCGAACCGGCCTCGGTCGAGCAGCAGCGCAATCTGGGCGCCACCGCGCCGAGCCTGTACGACCTGCGCAACCTGTTCCAGGTCAACGTCGAGGAGGGCAGGCACCTGTGGGCGATGGTGTACCTGCTGCACGCCCACTTCGGCCGGGACGGGCGCGAGGAGGCCGAGGCGCTGCTGCACCGCAACTCGGGCAGCCAGGACGCGCCGCGGATCCTGGGCGCGTTCAACGAGGAGACGCCGGACTGGCTGTCGTTCTTCATGTTCACCTACTTCACCGACCGGGACGGCAAGTACCAGCTCGGCACGCTCAAGGAGTCCGCGTTCGACCCGCTGTCGCGCACCTGCGAGTTCATGCTCAAGGAAGAGGCGCACCACATGATGGTCGGGACCACCGGCGTGGACCGCGTGGTGGAGCGGACCGCGCAGCTGATGGTGGAGCACGACGGCGACGAGGTGGCGGCGCGCGGCGGCATCCCGCTGGAGGTGATCCAGAAGTACCTGAACTTCCACTACTCGGTCTCGCTCGACCTGTTCGGCGGCGAGACGTCGACCAACGTGGCGAACTACTACACCGCGGGCCTCAAGGGCCGCTGGCTGGAGGACCGCCGCCGGGACGACCACAGGCTGACCAGCGATTCGATCATGGTCGACGCCCTCGACGAGAACGGCCGGATCGGGCAGACGGAGGTGGCCGCGCTGCTGGGGCTGAACGCCGACCTTCGCCGGGAGTACATCGCCGACTGCGAGAGCGGGGTCAAGCGGTGGAACCGCATCCTGGCCGGCGCGGGCCTGGAGGCTCGGCTGACGCTGCCGCACGTGGCGTTCAACCGCAAGGTGGGCGCGTTCGCGGGCATCGAGGCCACTCCGGACGGTCAGCCTGTCCCGGCCGGCGAATGGGACCGGCGCAAGGGGGAGTGGCTGCCCACCGAGGTCGACAAGACCCACGTGCGCTCGCTGATGCGGCCGGTCTACGATCGCGGCAAGATCGCGGCCTGGATCGCCCCGCCGCGGAGCGGCATCAACGGCAAGCCGTTCGACTACGACTACGTGCACCTGGTCTAGTAGGGGTGGTCCCCGAGGAGGGCTGACCGATGCTGGACGGCCTGCCGCTCGTCGATGCCCACGTCCACGCCGCCCGGCTGAGTACGCTCAGGCCGGCGTGGGAGGAATGGGCGCGGGAGTTCGGCGATTCCGCCGCCCTCCAGGTGGTCTACGATGCCCGCGGCGCGGTCGACCCGGCCAGGTTCAGCGCCTACCTGGCCGGCCAGGGCGTGGACGTGGCGCTGGTGCTGGCCGAGTACAGCCCGAAGGTGACCGGCATCCAGCCCGTGGAGGACCTGCTGCCGCTCACCGAGTTGTTCCGCGACCGGTTCCGCCTGGTCGGCAACATCAACCCGCACCTGCACTACCCGGTGGACGAGGAACTCGAGCGTCAGATCGCGCTGGGCGCGGTCGCGCTGAAGATCCACCCGGTGCACGGCGGGTTCCCGGCCAACGACCGCGCCCTGTACCCGGCCTACGCCATCTGCCAGGACGCCAGGATGCCCGTGGTCGTGCACTGCGGCACCTCGACGTTTCCCGGGTCGTCGAACGTCTTCGCCGACCCGGTCCTGCTCGACGACGTGCTGCGGGACTTCCGGTCCCTGGAGGTGGTGCTGGCCCACGGCGGGCGCGGGTGGTGGTACGACGCCGCGGCGTTCATGGCGCTGTCCAGCGGGCGGGTCTGGATCGAGCTGTCCGGGCTGCCGCCTTCGCGGCTGCGGGAGTACTACTCACGGCACAACTGGGCGCGGCTGACCCGGCGCATGATCTTCGGCACCGACTGGCCCGGCGTGCCGGGCATCGCGCGCAACGCCCGCGCCGTGGCCGGGCTGTGCCCTGACGAGCAGACCGCGGCGCTGGTGCTGGCCGGCAACGCGAGCCGGGTGTACAACCTCGGCCTGGTATGACCGTCAGCCCGGGTCGCTCAGGCCGCTGGTGTCGGAGGGCGGGCGCCGGAACGGGCTGGTCGTGGTCGGGAAGTCCCCCGCCGCCGTCGGGGGAGGCTGCGCCGCGGCCGGCGGGAACGGGCTGGCGGCCGCGCCGAACTGGCCCCCCGTTGACGGCACCGAGGGGAACGTCACGTCCTGGGTGACCGGGTCCGGCACCGCGTAGACCTCCGCCTGGGCCGCCGCCTCCTCCTCGGCCAGGGCCACGTCCCTGACGCCGACCACGGAGAACCGGCCGAGCGCCACCGCCGCGCAGAACAAGATCAGCATGCCGGTGCCGGTGAAGAACCCGAGCTGTTCGAGGAACTGCCGCCCCGCCGAGGTCAGCGACCCGATCGAGCCGGCCAGCGGGGCTCCGGGGCTGATCGAGCCGTTGGTCACCACCAGCGGGATGACCGGGCCGCCGACGACGAACCAGGCCCCGCCGAGCAGGGCCAGGACGGCGCCCATGATGCCGGCCCCGCGGCGCGAGGCGGCCGCCACCAGCAGGCCGCCGAGCACCGCGGCCGCGCCTGGCACGATCGACAGGTAGAGCCGGCCGGAGGTGTACGCCCACGTTTTGTCCGGGGTAAAGGCGTACCGGAAGTAGGGGCCCACGAACGGCGCCAGGCCGCCCCAGGCGCCCAGCAGGATGATCAGCACTCCGGTCACACCGCCGCGACTGCGCGGAATCCGGGCCACGCCCGCCATACCCCTCACTCCCTCCGCAATCGGAGGAATAAGACTCGCACAAGATGGGTACGCGGCGGGCGGCTCATTGTGCAAAGGCCTGGTAAATGGGCGGATACGCCGCCGCAAGCGAACGCCGGATCGGCGCGGCGGGCAGGTATGGTCGCGCTCGTGGACCCGCGCAAGCTCCGGTCGGGATCGGGCCCGGCATGCAGGTGATCGCGACCGCGGGACACGTCGATCACGGCAAGTCGACCCTGATCCGCGCGCTGACCGGAATGGATCCCGATCGGTGGGAGGCGGAGCGCCGCCGTGGCCTGACCATCGACCTGGGCTACGCCTGGCTGACCCTGCCGTCTGGCGAGCGAATCGCGTTCGTTGACGTGCCCGGGCACGAGCGCTTCGTGCCCAACATGCTCGCCGGGGTGGGCCCGGTCCCGGCCGTCCTGTTCGTGGTGGCCGCCGACGAGGGATGGAAGCCGCAATCGGCCGAGCACCTGGCGGTCATCGACGCCCTGGGAATCCGCCGCGGCCTGCTGGTCGTCACCCGCAGCGATCTCGCCGATCCCGGCCCCGCGATGGCCGAGGCGGGCGGGCTGATCGCCGCCACCAGCCTCGGCCAGGTCGAGGCCGTCGCGGTGAGCGCGGTCACCGGGCAAGGCCTGCCCGCGCTGGTCGACGCGCTCGGCCGGCTGGCCGGCAGCCTTCCGGAGCCCGACCCCAGTGCCCCGGTCCGGATCTGGGTGGACCGGGCGTTCACGATCGCGGGCAGCGGCACGGTGGTGACGGGGACGCTGCCGGCCGGAACGGTGCGCCGCGGCGACGAGTTCGTGATCACCCCCGCCATGCGGCCGGTGCGGGTCCGCGGCATCCAGGCCCTCGGCGAGCCCGTCGAGGCGCTGACCGGGCCGGCCAGGGCCGCGCTCAACCTGCGCGGCACCAGCCACGACCGGCTCAGGCGCGGGATGGCCCTGGTCCAGCCGGGCCGCTGGACGCTCACCGACGTCATCGACGTCCGGCTGGCACCGCCGGCGGCGGGCCCGGCGGACGCGCCGCGGCTGCCGCGGACGCTCACCCTGCATGCCGGGGCGGCGCGGACGCTGGCCAAGGTGCGCCAGCTTGGCGGCTGGATCGCCAGGCTCACCCTGCGCGAGCCGATCCCGCTGCACGTCGGCGACCACGTGCTGCTGCGCGACCCGGGAGCCAGCGAACCGGCCGTGTACGGCGGGGTTGTGCTCGACGTCGCCCCGCCGTCGCTCACCCGCCGCGGCTCCGGCCCGTCAGCCGCCGCCGAGCTGAGCTCCTGGGCCGACCCGCCCACCGCCGGGGACCTGCTGCGCCGGCACGGCGTGATGCGCGCCAGCGCGCTGCTGGCCATGGGCATCAGCGAGCACCCGGATCCGGTCAGCGGCGAGTGGCTGGCGGACCCGGGTCGCTGGGCCGACCTGGCCGGCCGCCTGGGCGAGGTGGTCACCGCGCACGTCGCGCGCGAGCCGCTGGCGCCGGGCCTGCC
>JASHUI010000307.1:0-4052 GCA_030040095.1 Streptosporangiaceae bacterium
ACCGCCTCGGCCAGCCCCGCCTCGCTCACCTGCGACACATCCAGCCGGACCCGGGCCTCCGCCGCGTCCACCACCAGCTGGAACGGCTCCCCGTCCCGCTCACGGAACACCGTCCGCAGCGCCTCATGCCGCCCCACCACATCACCCAGCGCCGCCCGCAACGCCGCCACGTCCAGCACCCCCGACAACCGGAAAACAATGTGCAATGTGTAGAGGGAGCTAACACCTTCCAGCTTGTTCAGGAACCACAACCGGCGCTGCGCGAACGACAACGGAACCATGAACTGTCCTTTCCTGGTCGCTACGCCGCAGCCCATTACTTCTGCCATTAAGGCCAGAGCTTTCAGCTATAGGAGCTCTGGTAACCTCGGCCGCATCTTTCCCGCCCTCTCGATGCCTCCTGTTCCCGCTCCGTTATCATCCCCCGTGGCCGACTGTCGATGTCAACCGCTCCGGGAGGGCATCCGCCGGGTTATTGCGGTGCGCAGCGCGGCTGGTTAGCATCATCGTGCGGTAGTCACGCCTCGGACCCCGGGGGTCTGTATGCCCAATCCATTTGAAGATGAAGACGGCAGCTATCTGGCACTCGTGAACGATGAGGGTCAGTATTCGCTGTGGCCGGATTTCGCGGAGATCCCCGGGGGCTGGACGGTCGCCCACGGCCCGCAGACGCGCGCGGCGTGCCTGGAGTTCATCGAGGAAACCTGGACGGACATGCGGCCGAGGAGCCTGGCCGAACAGATGCGGGCCCGCGAGAAGAGCTGAGCGCCCCGGCCCGCCGGCCGGCGGGCCGCCTGGTCCGCCGGTCATGGCACCGATAGATGGCAGGTGACGGGCCGATCGGGGTGCGCGGCCACGCCCGCGACCATGGCCCGGTAGTCGGAAACCAGCTTGCGGACCCAGCTGACCGGGAAGCGCCGCCGGTCGAACCAGACGACGCCGCGCAGACCTGACTTGGCCGGGATGAGGGCGAACTCGAGATCGAACCGGCTGCCCGCGCCGCGTGGCGGCGGCAGTTGGGTGACGTCAAGGCCGGCCAGGGCCAGCTGGTAATCGGGCCCGGCCATCATCTGGAAGAGGATGTTCTCGAGCCCGGCCGCTCGCTCGCCGGATCGTTGCGGGACGAGATGGTAGGGCACCTCCTGATGGGCCAGGGCGTCGAAAACCATGTCCTGGGCCGCGGCCAGCACCTGGTCGAACGTGGGCCGTTCGGGCAGCGTGAACCGCAGCACCAGCAGGTTGGCCACGAAGCCGACGGTGCCCGCCAACTCCTCCCGCGATCGGTTGGCGAACATCGAGGCCAGTCCGAAATCGAGGTCGCCGGCCTGCGCGTGCACCACCGCGGCGAACGCGGCCAGCGCCGCGGTGAACAGGGAGACGCGCCGCGCCCGGCAGAGCCCGGCGAGGCCGTCGACGGCCTGTTCGGCCACATCGAACGTCTGGGTGCCCGGCCGCTGGCCGCCGCCCGTCCGTCCCGGCGGCGAGCCCGGCAAAACCGGGGCGTGTATCCCGGCCAGGCGCTCGCGCCAGAACTGCTGATGCTCCGCGAGCAGGCCTTCTTCCCAGCGCCGGCGCTGCCATTCGCTGAAGTCCGGGTACTGCCACGACGCGACGGGCGCAAGCGCCGCCGGAGCCGGCCCCGGCCGGTAGAGATGGCCGAGGTCGTCGGCGATGACCCCGCCGGACCACCCGTCGGTGGACAGGTGATGGATGTTCAGCAGCAGCACCGCGTCATCGGGGGCGATGTCCCACAGGGTCGCGCGGACGGGCGGGACCGCGAGGTCGAACCGCGCGCGCACGCTCAGCAGGATCTCGGATTCGAACTGGGCCGGCCCGCCGGCGACCGTGCGGCGCTCCAGGCGCAGCGGCCAGGGATCGTGAACGCGCTGCACCAGCCGGCGGCCGGACATCTCGTAGCTGGTCCGCAGCGCCTCATGCCGGGCAACCAGGGTATCCAGGGCTGCCGCCAGGGCATCGCGGTCGAGATCGCCGCGCAGGCGGTACAGGACCGGCAAGTTCAGCGGAGAATCCTCGCCCCTGTAGTGCTCCATGATGCCGAGCAGACGCTGGCCGGGTGATGCATCGACGGTCCTGGTGACGGTCATTCGGCGACCCGGGCCTGGCCGGCCGACCGGCCCGCGCGAAGCTGGCTGATGATGTAACTCTCGACATCGCCCACGGTACGAATTTGCTGGGCGCTTTCCTGGTCGATGGGCGGCAGGAGAAACTCGTCCTCCAGCGCGAATGCCATCTCGAGCAGCGCCAGCGAATGGTACGCCAGGTCGTCGACGAGATCCAGGTCTGCGTGGCTGCCCGAGGGCGGTTCTGGCGCCATGCTAAAGACAATTTGCCGGATCGTCTGCCGCACCGCCTCTTCGGCTTCAGTTTCCATACAGCTCGCCTTGCCGCCGATCGGAGTGCTGGCCGAAATGGACGCTGCCATCATCCTCGGCGCAACCGGGCGGCGGCAAGATCTCGACCGGAAAGCGGTGCATGCCTAAGGTAATTACATGGCCAGGGCCCTGAGGGCAAATTCGGCTGCCCGCGTGACCTTCAGTTTCGGGCGTTCAATTCCCGTGCGGTAACCATGGCGTATGACGTCGTCGTGATCGGCGCGCGCTGTGCCGGGGCGCCGCTGGCGATGCTGCTGGCCCGGTCGGGGCACCGTGTGCTGCTGGCCGACCGGGCGCATTTCCCCAGCGATACGCTCTCCACGCACTGGATCCTCGCGCCCGGCGTCACGCTGCTGGCGGACTGGGGCCTGCTGGACCGGCTCGCGGCGAGCGGTTGCCCGCCGATCACAAAGCTCCGGCTGACCTCCGCGGGAACCGTTCTGGCCGGGACGCCGGCCACGCCGGACGGACCGGCCGTGACCTACGCGCCGCGGCGGACGATCCTGGACGCGCTCCTGGTCGATGCGGCGCGCGAGGCGGGCGTGACGGTGCGGCAGGGAATGGCGGTCCGCGACGTGCTCTGGCGTGACGGGGCGGTCGCCGGCGTGATCGGCCAGGTGGCCGACGGCCCGCCCGTGATCGAACGGGCCCGGGTGGTGGTGGGCGCGGACGGGCGGAATTCGACCATCGCCCGCGCCGTCGGCGCCGGCATCGCCGTGGACCGGGGCGTGCTGGCGGCCACCGCCTACGGGTACTGGTCGGGCGTGCCGACCGACGAGGCCGAGATCGAGGTCCGGCCGGAAGCGGGCATCTCTTTCTGGCCCACCCACGCCGGGCTCACGGTGGTCACGCTGACCCTTCCGCGTCACGTCTTCCGCGGCGGCGGCGGCGCCGAACGGGTCTATACGCACGCACTGCGCACGATCCCGGACGTGGCCGGGCGGCTGCGGGGCGGACGGCTGGAAGGCAGGGTGCACGGGGCGGCGAACTTGCGGAACTTCTACCGGGTGTCCCACGGTCCCGGCTGGGCACTGGCCGGCGACGCCGGGCATCACACGGACCCGATCGGCGCCCGCGGCATATCCGGAGCCTTCGCCGACGCGGGCAACCTCGCCGCGGCCATCGACGCCGGGCTCCGCGGCACCATGGCGATGGACCGCTCGCTGGCCCGCTACGAGGCGCGCCGCAACGCGGAGCGGGCGGCCGCGTTCGAGTTCATCTGCCGCCAGGCGCCGCAGGGGACGCTCGACGACGAGTTGGTGGGCCTGCTGCGGGCGGTGAGCGGGAACGCGCAGGCAACGGTGGAACTGCTCACCGTGTTCGCCGGAGCCCGGCGGATCGAGCAGTTCTTCGCGCCGGCCAATATCGCCCGGATCACGGCCGCCGCGAACGGCGGCCCGCCCCGCGGCGGCCGGACATGACCGCGCCGGCGCTGCTGAGCTGGCTCGATGAGCCCGATTCCCGGCACGGCCTGCGGTTCTACCGTCCCCCCGAGGCGTGGACGTTCTACTCCTACCGCCTGCTCGCGCAGGCCACGTTCGCCGCCGCCGAGCGGCTACGCGATGCCGGAGCCGCCCCCGGCGGCATGGTCGCGCTGGCCACGGGGTCGGCGCCGGAGTTCGTCGCCGGCTTCTTCGGCGCCGTTGCCGCGGGCGCGAC
>JASHUI010000042.1:0-2892 GCA_030040095.1 Streptosporangiaceae bacterium
CACAGCGCGGCCGCGCCCAGGCCGCCACCGCGGCGGCGCAGCTCGTACGCCAGATGCAGGACGATCCTGGCCCCGGACATCCCGATGGGGTGACCGATCGCGATCGCGCCCCCGTTGACGTTGACCTTGTCCGGCCCGACGCCCAGCTCGCGCATGGACTGGATCGCGACGGTGGCGAACGCCTCGTTGATCTCGATGAGGTCCAGGTCGGCGAGCGTCAGCCCGGCCTTGCCCAGCGCGCGCTTGATCGCGTTGGCCGGCTGGGAGTGCAGCGAGTTGTCCGGGCCCGCCACCACGCCGTGCGCGCCGATCTCGGCCAGCACCGGGGCGCCCGCGGCCGCGGCCGCCTCGTCGGACATGACCACCACCGCGCACGCGCCGTCGGAGATCTGCGAGGCCGACCCGGCGGTGATCGTGCCGTCTTGGCCGAACGCGGGACGGAGCTTGCTCAGCGACGCCGTGGTGCTGTCGCCCCGCACGCCCTCGTCGGTATCGAAGATCACCGGGGCGCCGCGCCGCTGGGGCACGCTGACCGGGACGATCTCGTCGGCCAGCAGCCCGTTCTTGATCGCCTCGGCCGCGCGCTGATGCGACCGCGCGGCGAACTCGTCCTGCTCTTCGCGGCCGATGTTCAGCCGTACGTTGTGGCGCTCGGTGGACTCACCCATGGACAGGTGGTCGAACGCGTCGGTCAGGCCGTCGAGCGCCATCGCGTCGACCAGTTCGGCCGACCCGAACCGCACGCCCTGGCGCGCCGCGGGCAGCAGGTGCGGCGCCCGGGTCATCGACTCCATGCCGCCGGCCACGACGACGTCGAACTCCCCGGCCCGGATCAGCTGGGCGGCCAGGGCTATCGCGTCGAGCCCGGACAGGCAGACCTTGTTGATCGTCAGCGAGGGCACCGTCATGGGGATCCCGGCCGCGACCGCCGCCTGCCGGGACGGGATCTGGCCCGCTCCGGCCTGCAGTACCTGGCCCATGATCACGTAGTCCACCCGGTCGCCGGGCACGCCCGCGCGCTCGAGTGCCGCCTTGATCGCGATTCCGCCCAGATCCGCCGCGGTGAAGTCGGTGAGCGAGCCGAGCAGGCGCCCGACCGCGGTTCTGGCCCCGGCGGCGATGACCGCATTGCGCATGCCTGAAACGATACCTACGAACAGAGCGTCCACCGGACGGAGACCGCCGTTGCTGACCCGCATCGATCACGTCGGCATCGCCTGCCGCGACCTGGCCAGCTCCATCGCCTTCTACGAAGCGACCTTCGGGCTCGCGGTGGTCAGCCGCGAGGTTCTCCCCGATCAGGGCGTGAGCGAGGCGATGCTGCGGGTGGCCGGCGCCCCGGCCGGCACGTCCTACGTCCAGCTGCTCGAGCCGCTCGGCCCGGACACGCCGGTGGGCCGGTTCCTGGACCGCCGCGGCGAGGGCATCCACCACGTCGGCTACGGGGTGACGGACATCGAGGCCGCCCTCGCGTCGATCGGCGCCGCCGGCGTGCGGCTGATCGACGCCCGGCCGCGGCACGGCTCGATGGGCGCGTCAATCGCGTTCCTGCACCCGGCAGATGTGGGCGGCGTGCTCACCGAACTGGTGCAATCGCCCGGGCCGGATTGACCTCTTACGCTGTTTGCGCAGGTGGCCCATTGAATTGGATAGGCCATAAAAAGGATCTTTGGCAAGAGCACACGCGAACGGGCACCCAACGTGTCATGAGGGGAGTACGCTGCCTTGCACCGGGCGAGCACAATTGCGTGCCGGCCCGGGCCCGCGTCGCTAGCGAGGCGGCGGGGCCCGGTGGCCGGAGTCGCGAAGGCAGCCGCCCCGGCGTGCGTTTTTCCCTGTCGACCCCGCGTCTACCCCAGGATTAGGCGACATGCAGCCCGACATCGATGCCCAGCTCAGCAACTTCTTCGAGGAGACCCCGCAGCGTGACTTCGCAAGGGTCATGCGCGGATACGACCCGCATCAGGTCAACGAGCACCTCAAGCAGATTGACGGTGAATTGCGCCAGCACCGGGAGCAGGTCCAGGCGCTGCACCGGGAGCTCGCCGACGCGCACCGCCAGATCCAGGAGCAGGAGCGCCCGACCTACTCGGGTCTCGGCTCGCGGATCGAGCAGCTGCTGAGGCTCGCCGAGGAACAGGCCACCGAGATCCTCCAGGAGGCCAGGACCGCCGCCAACGAGTTCAACGCAACGGCCAAGGTCGAGGCCGCCGAGCTGCGGGCTGCGGCCGAGAACGAGGCCGCGGAGCTGCGGGCCAACGCCAAGCGGGAGACCGACGACCAGCGGGCGTCGGCCGAGCGTGAGGCCGACGGGATCAAGACCGGCGCCCGCCGCGAGGCCGACGAGCTGACCTCGACCACCGAGCGCGAGGTGGCCAAGCTCCGGGCCACCGCCGACCACGAGGTGGCCGAGAAGCGGGCCGCCATCGAGCGCGACATCGCCAAGCTGCGCACCACGACCGAGCCCGAGGTCGCCCAGATGAAGGCGTCCTCCAAGCGCGAGCGGGACGAGATCCTCACCACGTCCAAGCGCCAGGCGGACGAGATGCGCAGCCAGGCGCAGCGGATCCTGGAGGAGAGCGAGGCGCAGCGGGCCCAGGCCGAGGCGGAGTTCGACATCCAGCTCGCCTCCCGGCGCGAGGAGGCCGAGCGCCAGGAGGCCGAGCGGCTGGCCGCGGCGCAGACCGCCACGCAGAAGATGGTGTCCGAGGCCGAGCAGCGCGCCGCCACGGCCGAGCAGCGGGCCAGCAAGGCCAGCGCCCAGGCGGAGCAGACCCGCCGGGACGCCGACCAGCACTCCCGGCAGCTCGTCAGCAACGCCAAGAAGAACGCCGACCAGATCGTGGCGCAGGCCAAGGCCCAGGCCGACCAGTTGCTGGCCGACACCAAGTC
>JASHUI010000308.1:0-4994 GCA_030040095.1 Streptosporangiaceae bacterium
CGGCTGACCACCACGCTGGGCCGGGTCCTGTTCAACGAGACGCTGCCGGACAACTACCCGTTCGTGAACTACGAGGTGGGCAAGAAGCAGCTCTCGACGATCGTCAACGAGCTGGCCGAGAGCTACCCGAAGGTGGAGGTCGCCGCGGCCCTCGACGCGCTGAAGGACGCGGGCTTCCACTGGGCGACCAGGGCCGGCGTCACGATCGCGATCGAGGATGTGGTCGCGCCGCCGAACAAGGCGGAGATCCTCGACACCTACGAAAGGCGCGCCGACAAGGTGCAGCGGGAGTACGACCGGGGCCTGATCACCGACGATGAGCGCCGTCAGGAGCTGATCGAGATCTGGACCCACGCGACCGCCGACGTGGCGCAGGACATGGAGGCCGCGTTCCCCGAGACCAACCCGGTGTGGATGATGGTCAACTCCGGGGCCCGCGGTAACCCGATGCAGGTCCGGCAGATCGCCGGCATGCGCGGCCTGGTCTCCAACCCGAAGGGCGAGACCATCCCGCGGCCGATCAAGTCCAGCTTCCGCGAGGGCCTGTCCGTGGTCGAGTACTTCATCTCCACGCACGGCGCCCGCAAGGGCCTGGCGGACACCGCGCTGCGCACCGCCGACTCCGGGTACCTGACCCGGCGCCTGGTCGACGTGGCGCAGGACGTCATCGTCCGCGAGGAGGACTGCGGCACGGACCGGTCGATCTCCATGAAGATCGCCGAGAAGGACGCCGCGGGCAACCTGCGGAAGCTGCCGAACATCGAGAACACCGGCACCGGCCGCACGCTGTCGGAGGACGTCGAGGACGGCGAGGGCAACGTCCTGGCCGCCGCGGGCTCGGACATGACCGAGACCATGATCGACCAGTTCGTGGCCGCCGGGGTCGGCGCGGTGCGCACCTACAGCGTCCTGGTCTGCCAGGCGAAGTACGGTGTCTGCGCCAAGTGCTACGGCCGGTCGCTGGCCACCGGCAAGCGGGTGGACGTCGGCGAGGCGGTCGGCATCATCGCCGCCCAGTCGATCGGCGAGCCGGGTACCCAGCTGACCATGCGGACGTTCCACACCGGCGGTGTGGCGGGCCTGGACATCACCCACGGCCTGCCGCGCATCCAGGAGCTGTTCGAGGCGCGGATCCCCAAGGGCATGGCGCCGATCAGCGAGTTCGAGGGCACGGTCAGGATCGAGGAGCCGGAGAAGGCCCGCAAGATCGTCGTCGTTCCCGACGACGGCTCCGACGAGGTCTCCTACCAGGTCTCGATGCGGTCCAGGCTGCTCGTCTCCGACGGCGACCACGTCAAGGTCGGCCAGCAGCTCATCGCCGGCGCGGTCAACCCGCACGAGGTGCTCAGGATCCTGGGCTCCCGTGAGGTCCAGCTGCACCTGGTGCACGAGGTGCAGGAGGTGTACCGGTCTCAGGGCGTGTCCATCCACGACAAGCACATCGAGATCATCATCCGGCAGATGCTCAAGCGGGTGAACGTGCTGGAGTCGGGCGACACCGAGCTGCTGCCCGGCGAGCTCGTGGAGCGGCCGAAGTTCGAGGAGGTCAACCGCGCCGTCGTGGAAGAGGGCGGCACCTCGGCGTCCGGCCGCGCGGTGCTGATGGGCATCACCAAGGCGTCGCTGGCCACCGAGTCGTGGCTGTCGGCGGCCTCGTTCCAGGAGACGACGAGGGTGCTCACCGACGCGGCGATTCACGCCAGGTCGGACTCCCTGGTCGGGCTCAAGGAGAACGTCATCATCGGCAAGCTCATCCCGGCCGGAACCGGGATGCAGCGCTACCGCACGCTGCGGGTGGAGCCGACGGAGGAGGCCCGGTCATCGGTGTACCCGGCGGTCGGCGGCTATGACAGCACGGTCGGATACCCGTTCGGCCAGCCTCAGGCCGCGTCCGGCGACGGAATACCGCTGGAGGAGTACGACTTCGGCGCCTACAACCGGTAGTGGCGAGTTGGTGAGCGCGCCGGGGCGGGGACACCCGCCCCGGCGCGCAGCCGCTCGCGGAATGAAGTACGGGCGAGAATAGTTACAAGAAGAGCACGGGTTACAGCTCGCTTTGACGCGTGCCTCAGGTGTAGGTAACCTAGCTCTCCGTGTCCGTCATTCGCGGGCACGGCACGACTGTGGACTGTGGTCTCGGCGACCGGAAGGCCTGAGACCGCGTGGCCAGCCGTGCGGAGGACTCTCCCTTTCTCGTCGTCCGGGCTCGGCTACGGGCCTGGTGGCGCCGCGAGTGCGGCGACACGCCCGACTGCGGGGGTCGGACGGGCGAGGAAACCCGCAGGCCAGGTAGGTACAAAGGAAGAAAATCCGCGCCGCCAGGCGGCCGGCAACACCCGCGCTGTGGCGCAGAAGACGGAGACGCGTTGCCAACGATCCAGCAGCTGGTCCGCAAGGGCCGGCAGGACAAGGTAGCCAAGAACAAGACCCCGGCGCTCAAGGCCAGCCCGCAGCGCCGCGGGGTCTGCACGCGCGTCTACACGACCACGCCCAAGAAGCCGAACTCGGCGCTGCGCAAGGTGGCCAGGGTCAGGCTCACCAGCCAGATCGAGGTCACCGCCTATATCCCAGGCGTGGGTCACAACCTGCAGGAGCACTCCATCGTGCTGGTGCGCGGCGGCCGGGTGCGCGACCTGCCTGGTGTGCGCTACAAGGTCATTCGCGGCTCCCTGGACACCCAGGGCGTCCGCAACCGCAAGCAGGCCCGCAGCCGCTACGGCGCGAAGAAGGAGAAGAGCTGACATGCCGCGCAAGGGCCCCGCGACCAAGCGGCAGCTGGTCACCGACCCCGTTTACGGCTCCCCGCTGGTCACCGCGCTGGTGAACAAGGTGCTGCGGAACGGCAAGCGCTCGCTGGCCGAGCGCATCGTCTACAGCGCCCTGGAGGGGTGCAAGGACCGGACCGGCAACGACCCGGTGGTGACGCTCAAGCGCGCCCTGGACAACGTCAAGCCCACCCTCGAGGTGCGCAGCCGCCGGGTCGGCGGCGCCACCTACCAGGTGCCGGTCGAGGTCCGCGCGTCCCGCAGCACCACGCTGGCCCTGCGCTGGCTGATCATGTACTCGCGCCAGCGCCGTGAGAAGACCATGACCGAGCGGCTGATGAACGAGCTGCTCGACGCGAGCAACGGCCTCGGGGCGAGCGTCAAGCGCCGCGAGGACACCCACAAGATGGCCGAATCCAACAAGGCCTTCGCCCACTACCGCTGGTAACAGCGAGAACGCACCGCACTTACTAAGTCGAGAAAGAGGAAGCGAGCAGTGGCCGCCACGCAGACCGCCATCGATCTCACCAAGGTCCGCAACATCGGGATCATGGCGCACATCGACGCGGGCAAAACCACGACCACCGAGCGAATCCTGTTCTATACCGGCATCAACTACAAGATCGGCGAGGTCCACGAGGGCGCAGCCACGATGGACTGGATGGAGCAGGAGCAGGAGCGCGGCATCACGATCACGTCCGCCGCGACGACCGCGATGTGGCGGGACCACACGATCAACCTGATCGACACTCCCGGCCACGTCGACTTCACCGTGGAGGTGGAGCGGTCGCTGCGGGTGCTGGACGGGGCCGTGGCGGTGTTCGACGGCGTGGCCGGGGTGGAGCCCCAGTCCGAGACCGTCTGGCGGCAGGCGGACCGGTACGGCGTGCCCCGGATCTGCTTCGTGAACAAGATGGACCGGGTGGGCGCGGAGTTCCACCGGTGCGTCGACATGATCTCCGACCGGCTCGGCGCGACGCCCCTGGTGATCCAGCTTCCGTGGGGGGTGGAGGCCGACTTCCGCGGCGTCATCGACCTGGTCAAGATGCGCGCGCTGCTCTGGCCGACCGACGGCAAGGGCGACGCGTACGACGTGGTCGCGATCCCCGACCACTATCAGGAGGCGGCCCGCGAGTGGCGGGACAAGCTGGTAGAGACCATCTCCGAGAACGACGAGGAGATGATGGAGCTCTACCTCGACGGCACCGAGCCGCAGCAAGACCAGCTCATGGCGGCCATCCGGCGGGCCACGATCGCCGGTGCGGTTACCCCGGTTCTGTGCGGTAGCGCGTTCAAGAACAAGGGCGTGCAGCCGATGCTCGACGCGATCGTCGACTACCTGCCCAGCCCGGTGGACGTCCCGTCGATCAAGGGCCACGCGGTCGGGAACGCCGATGTCGAGGTCGACCGGCACGCCGACCCGGCCGAGCCGTTCGCCGCGCTGGCCTTCAAGATCATGTCCGACCAGCACCTGGGCAAGCTGACCTACATCCGGATCTACTCCGGCACGCTGGAGTCCGGCAAGCAGGTCATGAACTCGACCAAGGACCGCAAGGAGCGGATCGGCAAGATCTACCAGATGCACGCCAACAAGCGCGAGGAGCGCCCGTCGGCGTCCGCCGGGCAGATCGTCGCCGTGATGGGCCTGAAGGACACCACCACCGGCGACACGCTCTGCGACCCGGTCCAGCAGGTGATCCTGGAGTCGATGACGTTCCCCGCCCCGGTGATCAACGTGGCCATCGAGCCGCGCACCAAGGGCGACCAGGACAAGCTGGGCACCGCCATCCAGCGGCTGGCCGAGGAGGATCCGACCTTCCAGGTCCGGACCGACGAGGAGACCGGGCAGACGATCATCGCCGGCATGGGCGAGCTGCACCTCGAGGTGCTGGTCGACCGGATGCGGCGGGAGTTCAGGGTCGAGGCCAACATCGGCCGCCCGCAGGTCGCCTACCGCGAGACCGTCCGGAAGAAGATCGAGAAGGTCGAGTACACGCACAAGAAGCAGACCGGGGGCGCGGGCCAGTACGCCAAGGTCGTCATCAACTTGGAGCCGACCGGCGGCGACGGCGGCGGCTACGAGTTCGAGAACAAGATCACCGGTGGCCGGGTGCCGCGGGAGTACATCCCGTCGGTCGACGCGGGCTGCCAGGAGGCGGCCGAGTTCGGCGTGCTCGCGGGCTACCCGATGGTGGACGTGAAGGTCACGCTGACCGACGGCGGGTTCCA
>JASHUI010000043.1:0-3061 GCA_030040095.1 Streptosporangiaceae bacterium
CCGCTGAACCGCAAGGTGGTGGCGCTCGGCGGCGGGCACGGCCTGTACGCCTCGCTGTCGGCGCTGCGCCGGGTCACCCGCGAGCTGACCGCCGTGGTGACCGTGGCCGACGACGGCGGGTCGAGCGGCCGGCTCCGCCGGCAGTTCGGCGTGCTGCCGCCGGGGGACCTGCGCATGGCGCTGGCCGCGCTCTGCGGGGACGATTCCTGGGGAACGACCTGGAGCCGCGTGGTCCAGCACCGGTTCACCGGCCAGGAGGACCTGGGCGGGCACGCGGTGGGCAACGTCCTGATCGTGGCGCTCTGGGAGCTGCTCGGGGACACGGTGCAGGGGCTGGACTGGGTGGGCCGCCTGCTCGGCGCGCACGGCCGGGTGCTGCCGATGGCCTCGGTGCCGCTGGACCTCGAGGCCGAGGTGGAGGGCGCCGACCCGGCCCGTCCGGACGACATATCGTCGGTCCGGGGCCAGGTTGCCTGCGCGACGACGACCGGGCGGGTACGGTCGATGTCACTGGTTCCCGCGGACCCGCCCGCGTGCCCCGAGGCGGTGGCCGCGGTCGGGGCGGCGGACTGGGTGGTGCTGGGGCCAGGGTCCTGGTTCACCAGCGTGCTTCCGCACCTGCTGGTGCCCGGGCTGGCGGAGGCGCTGGTGGGCACCAGGGCGCGCAGGCTGGTCGCGCTGAATCTGGCGCCGCAGCCGGGCGAGACCGAGGGGTTTTCCCCGCACGCACACCTGGAGGTGCTGGCCGATCATGCTCCGGAGCTGGCGGTTGACGTGGTGCTCGCCGACCGCGGCGCGGCCAGCGCGGCCGTGGCTGAGCTGGAGAAGGCCGCGGCGCTCCTGGGCGGCAGGCTGGTGCTGGCCGACCTCGCCGTAGGGGACGGGACGCCGCGCCACGATCCGCGGCTGCTCGCGGGCGCTTTCGCGCAGATTTTCGAGGGGGAGTGACGCCCATGGCCATGACCGGCCTGGTGAAGGACGAGCTCAGCCGTATCGCCGTGCGCAAGCCGTGCTGCCGCAAGGCAGAGGTGTCGACGCTGCTGCGGTTCGCCGGCGGCCTGCACCTGGCCGCGGGCCGGATCGTGGTCGAGGCCGAGCTCGATACCGGTGCGGCCGCGCGCCGGCTCCGCAAGGACGTGGCGGAGGTCTTCGGCCACGCGTCGGAGCTGATCGTGCTGGCCCCGAGCGGCCTGCGCAAGGGCAACCGGTACGTGGTGCGGGTGACCAAGGACGGCGAGAGCCTGGCCCGGCAGACCGGGCTGGTGGACGGGTACGGGCGGCCGGTGCGGGGGCTGCCGAGGCAGGTGGTGTCCGCCGCGACCTGTGACTGCGAGTCGGCCTGGCGCGGCGCGTTCCTGGCCCACGGAAGCCTGACCGAGCCGGGCCGGTCGATGTCGCTCGAGGTCACCTGCCCGGGCCCGGAGGCCGCGCTGGCCATGGTCGGGGCCGCGCGCCGGCTGAAGATTCACGCCAAGGCCCGCGAGGTCCGGGGGGTGGACCGGGTGGTGATCAGGGACGGCGATGCGATCAGCGCGCTGCTGACCAGGCTCGGGGCCCATGACAGCATGCTGGCCTGGGAGGACCGGCGGATGCGGCGCGAGGTCAGGGCGACCGCCAACCGGCTGGCGAACTTCGACGACGCGAACCTGCGGCGCAGCGCCCGGGCCGCGGTCGCGGCGGGCGCCCGGGTCGAGCGGGCACTGGAGATCCTGGGCTCCTCGGCGCCCGGCCACCTGATCGTCGCGGGCGAGCTGCGGATCAGGCACCGGCAGGCCAGCCTGGAGGAACTGGGCCAGCTGGCCGACCCCGCGCTGACCAAGGACGCGATCGCGGGCCGGATCCGGCGGCTGCTCGCCCTGGCCGACCGGCGCGCGGCCGAGCTGGGCATCCCGGGGACCGAGGCGCACCTGACCGCCGACATGCTGGTGCCCTGAGCGGGACCGGGCGGGACCGGGCGGGAGCGGGAGTTCGGTAGGGTTTTGCCGGGGATAAAGCTGCCGTGATCGGGGCCGGGGACGGCGACAAGATCGTGAGGAGAACGCTGCTGTGACTGTCCGGGTGGGCATCAACGGATTCGGCCGGATCGGCCGCAACTTCTGGCGGGCGGTGCACGCCGGGGCGGCAAGCGCCGCGGGCATCGAGATCGTCGCGGCCAACGACCTGGGCGACGTCGCGACGTTCGCGCACCTGCTCAAGTACGACACGGTGCTCGGCCCGCTGGAGGCGGACGTGACCGCCGAAGGCGGCTGGATCCGGGCCGGGTCGCAGGCGATCCGGATGCTCGCCGAGCGCGACCCGGCCGCCCTGCCCTGGGGCGAGCTGGGCGTGGATGTCGTGATCGAGTCCACCGGCCGGTTCACCAAGGCCGCCGACGCCCGCAAGCACCTGGACGCGGGCGCGCGCAAGGTGGTCATCTCCGCGCCCGCCACGGGCGAGGACATCACGGTCGTGATGGGCGTGAACGACGAGTCCTACGACCCGGCCCGGCACGACATCCTGTCCAACGCGTCGTGCACCACGAACTGCGTCGCACCCATGGCCAAGGTGCTGCTGGACAGCTTCGGGATCGTCAAGGGGTTCATGACCACGGTCCACGCCTACACCAGCGACCAGGTGCTCCAGGACTTCCCGCACCGGGACCTGCGCCGGGCCCGGGCTGCCGCGCAGAACATCGTGCCGACCAGCACCGGCGCCGCGAAGGCCACCGCGCTGGTCCTGCCGGAGCTGAAGGGGAAGCTGGACGGGATCTCGATGCGGGTTCCGGTGATCGACGGCTCGGTCACCGACCTGGTGGCCGACCTGGAGCGGGACGTGACCGTGGCCGAGGTGAACGCCGCCTTCCGGGCCGCGGCCGACGGGCCGCTCAAGGGCTACCTGCACTACACCGCCGATCCCATCGTGTCGTCCGACATCGTCCGGACCCCGTACTCGTGCACGTTCGACTCCCTGTGCACCATGGTCAACGGGAACCAGGTCAAGATCATCGGCTGGTACGACAACGAGTGGGGCTACTCCAACCGGCTCGCCGACCTGGTCGCCCTGGTCGGGGCCGGGCTGCCCG
>JASHUI010000309.1:0-6646 GCA_030040095.1 Streptosporangiaceae bacterium
CGGCACAACGACTTCGCCACGATCAGCGTCGCGGCGGTCGGCGACCGCGCGCCGGACGGCACCTGGACGGGGGTCCGGCTGGCCCTCGGCGGTGTCGCCGACCAGCCGATCCTGGCCACCAGGGCGGGCGCGGTCGCCTCCGGCTCCCGGCTCGAGGACGAGTCGATCGCCAGCGCCGCCGAGGAAGCCCTCGAGGCCGCCGACCCGCCGTCCGACATCCGGGCGTCCGCGGACTACCGGCGGCACCTGATTCCCATCTACGTACGCCGGGTGCTCACCCAGTTGCGCTCGGCGGGTGAATCGTGACGCCCGCGCCGCTCGCCCGGCCGGAAAGGAACGAACGGTGAAACTGCATCAGGAATTCATGGTCGCCGAACCGGTCGGGACCGTCTGGAAGTTCTTCGAGGAACCCGAGGCGGTGGCCAGGTGCATGCCCGGCGTGGAGAAGGTAACGGTCCTGGACCCGGACAACGTCCAGGTGCGGGCCACGCAGAGTGTCGGGCCGATGACCGCGACCTTCGACGCGAAGGTCACCGTTCTCGAGCGGGTCACCGATGAGCTGATCCGCTTCCGGTCCACGGGCAAGAGCGTGCGCGGCGCCGTCGGCAACGTGCGCACCGAGAACACGGTCCGGCTGCGCGGCAGCGCCGGGGGAACGACCGTCGCGGTCGACGGCGACGTGGTCCTCGCCGGGGCGCTCGGGAGCGTCGGCCAGAAGGTCGTCGCCAGGCAGGCGGACAAGGTGACCGCCGAGTTCGCGGCCAACCTGCGCCGGGCACTGAACGGAGAGCTGCCCGCGCCGCCCGAGGTCCGCGCGGGCACCGCGGCGGCACCGGGCGACCGGGCCGTGGTGGCGCCGGTTTCGGCATCGCCCGACCGCTGGAGCCGGGTGGCAGCCGCCCTGAGCGGTGCGTCGCTGGTGGTCGGCGTGCTGATCCTGATCCGTCAGCGGAAGGGCGCCCGGTGATGTCGGTCAACTCTGAGACGGCCCGGCTCGGTCTGGCCGAGCCGAGCGTCATCGTCACCGTGGAGGTGAACGGCACCGCCGTCACCGAGCAGGTGCCGGCCCGGCTGAGCGCCGCGGACTTCATCCGGCACCGGGTCGGCCTCACCGGGACGCACGTCGGCTGCGAGCAGGGCGTGTGCGGCATGTGCACGGTGCTGGTCGACGGCGAGGCGGTCAAGTCATGCCTGATGCTGGCCGCCCAGCTGGACGGGCGCCGGGTGCAGACCGTCGAGTCCCTGGCCGGCAACGGGCCGCTCGGCCCGCTCCAGGAGCGCTTCAAGCAAGAACACGCCTTGCAGTGCGGCTTCTGCACCCCCGGATTCCTGATGACGGCCACGGCGCTCGCCGCGGCGGGGCAGAAGCCGACGCGCGCGCAGATCAGGGAGGAGCTGGCGGGCGTGCTGTGCCGGTGCACCGGCTATGAGTTCATCGTCAGGGCCGTCGAGGAGCATCTCGCCTCCGCAGAAGGGACCGCGGCCGATGACTGAGGTGGAAACCCTGGTCACGGCGCCGGCGGTCGAGCCCACGCACCTGGTGCTCGGCACCGGGATGCCGCGCAAGGAAGACGACCGGCTGCTGCGCGGCGCCGGGCAGTTCACCGACGACGTCGACCGGCCGCACGCGGTCGAGATGGCGGTCGGCCGCTCCCCCTACCCGCACGCCCGCGTCGTGAGCGTCGACGTCTCCGCGGCGCTCGAACTCGACGGTGTCCTGCAGGTCATCACGAGCGACGAGGTGGCGGTGCGAACCGGGCCGATCCGGATCCTGCGGCCGGTGCCCGGTGCCCCGGCCATCCCCCACTATGCGCTCGCCCGGCAGACCGCCACCTATGAGGGGCAGCCGGTCGTCAGCGTCGCGGCGACGAGCCGGCACGTGGCCGAGGATGCGCTCGAGCTCATCGAGATCGAGTACGAGCCGCTGCCGCACGTCAGCGACGTCGCCTCCGCGCTCGCGCCCGACGCTCCGGTCCTGCAGCCCGGCTGCCTCGAAACGAACCTGCTCGTGAGCAACCCCGAGGGAAAGGGCGACGTCGCGGCGCGGCTGCGGGAGGCCGACGTCGTGGTCGAGGGCCGGTTCCACATCAACCGGGTGACCGGGCTCCCCATGGAGACCCGCGCGGTGCTCGCGGAGTGGCGGCCCGGATCGCCAGAGCTGACCGTGTTCACCTCGACCCAGACGCCACACCTCGTCCGCAAGCAGCTCGCCGAGTCGCTGCGGCTCGACGAGGGCTGCGTCCGGGTGGTGGCCTCGGACGTGGGCGGAGGGTTCGGGCTGAAGATCGGCATCTACCCGGAGGACGTGCTCGCCTGCCTGCACGCCATGTCGCTGCGGCGGCCGGTCAAGTTCGTGGAGGATCGCAACGAGCATTTCCGCGCGACCACGCACGGGCGTGAGTCGGTGCACGACTACCGGATCGCCGCCCGGTCCGACGGCCGGATCCTGGCCATGACGGATGTCTACAACAACGACCTCGGGGGCCTGAACTCGCCGGTCGGCTCGTCCCAGCTGTCGACCGTGGTCTTCAACGGCCCGTACAAGATCGACGACGGGTTCGTCGAGCGCCGCGTCGTTCTCACCAACAAGACACCGATCGGCGCCTACCGCGGATACGGCCAGCCGGAGGTCAACTTCGCCTACGAGCGGATGATGGACAAGCTGGCCAGGAAGCTCGGCGCCGACCCGGTGGAACTGCGCGCGCTGAACATGGTGCAGCCCGGTGACTTCCCGTGGATCAACCCGGTGGGCGCCGTCTACGACAGCGGCGACTACGAGCGGTGCCTGCGGATGGCCGCCGAGGCGGTCGACTGGGCGGGCCACCGCCGGGCCGCGCGCGCCCCCCGGCCGTCGGACGGCCGGTACCGGGGCATCGGCTTTTCTTCCTACGTGGAGCGCACCGGGTACGCCAGCAGCAAGTTCCTCGCCGCCCGCCGCTCGGACTTCGGCGCGCACGAGTCGGTGACGATCAGGGCGAACAGGTCGGGCAGCCTGGACGTGTACACCGGGGTGTCGAGCATCGGCCAGGGCAGCGAGACGGTCTTCGCGCAGATGTGCGCCGAGTTCTTCGGGTGCGATTACGACCGGGTGCGGGTGCACTCCGGGGACACCGCGACGTCGCCGCTGAACACCGGCTCCTTCGCCTCGCGGACCGTGATCGCGGCGGCCGGCGCGATTCTCGACGCCTGCGCACGGCTGCGCGAGAAGACCCTGCGCATCGCCGCCCACATGCTCGAGGTCGGCGACCCGCATGACCTGGACATCGTCGGGCAGGTGGTCCAGCACCGGGACGACCTGACCCTCATGGTGCCGCTGTCGAGCGTGTTCGACCGGGCGATCCTGGGCCAGGGCCTGCCCGAAGGCGAGCGGCCCGGGCTCGACGAGACGTCATACTTCGAGCCGCCCGCGGCCGCCTACTCGTTCGGGACCGCGGTCGCCGTCGTCTATGTCGACGCGGAGTCCGGCGAGTTCGACGTGGAGCGCTTCCTGATGGTCCACGACTGCGGCACCCCGATCAACCCCAAGCTGATCGACGGACAGGTCCGCGGCGGACTCGCCCAGGGGCTCGGCCAGGCGCTCGGGGAGGAGCTCGTCTACGATCCCGAGACCGGTCAGCTGGTCAACGGCACGATGATGGACTATTTCGCCCCGACGGTGTGCGACCTGCCCCCGATCGAGCTGCTGCACACCGCCGTCGCCTCGCCGGCGACGCCGCTCGGCGTCCGTGGCGCGGGGGAGGTCGGCACCATCCCCGCCGCCGCGGCGGTCGCCAACGCCATCTGCGACGCGCTCAGCGACTTCCGCGTGGAGATCGACCGGCTGCCGATCACGCCCGAGCTCGTCTGGCGGGCGCTGCGGGAACACGTTCAGCCCGGCGCCTGAGCACCAGGCGCGCTGGGTAAATCCCCGGTGACCCCGGGTCCATCGGGCCCGCATCGTGGGCAGGGCCGCATGCCGGCCGATGCGGTGATCTCGGCGGCTTCGGCGCGGGCCGCGTCGATCATTGCTGAAGCCTGCTCCTCAGCGAGCCGGAACAGCTCTTCGACGCGAGTGCCCAGCGCGGAGTATGTTCCGCGCTGCGGGTCTTGCAGCAGCGTGCAGCCATCTGACAGCTCAGCCTGGAGCGCGCGCAGCTGCTGGCCTTGGAGCCGCGACGGCAAGTCGCCGCAGACCTGGCCCAGGACCTGCTCGCGGGTCTGGCCGGTCAGCGCACAGAGCCTGCCGACCACCAGGTCGCTGATCAGCACGCCGGCGATCAGCTGACGGCTCAGGACGGTCGCCGTGGAGTCGTCGGCGGCAGCAGCGGGATGACGTTTCAGCCTGCCCTTCTTCTCGCGTACCTCGCCGATTGCGCTGATCTGGCGTGTGGCCTCCTCCAGCGGGGTGCTGCCACCGCCCGCCGCGGTCATAATCCGCAGCCAGCGCGCCGTCATGTCCTGCAGCCAGTCCACGCCCGCCACGGTACCTTCGGCCCCTCCCCCTCACCACGCCGCCGCCAGACCCCGGCCGGCAGCTATTGACACGCGGTCTTTGAGCAGCGGATCGCGCCTATTCTTCTTGCGTGAGCACCTCGCCGGCCGCCGATCCGATCGCTTACATGACCCAGATGGCGGCATCGGCGCACGGGCGGTTATTCCGGGAGCGAGCACTGGCCGGGCTCGACCTGCGGCCGGGCCAGGTCGCGCTCGACGTCGGCTGCGGTCCGGGCGCGAACCTGCACGATCTCGCCGACGGCGTCACCGCGATCGGCAGGGTCATCGCCGTCGACCTGGACCCGGTGATGGCGCGGGAGGCCAGGCACCGGATGGCCGACCGCGCCATCACCGGGGTGCTGGCCGGTGACGGGCACGCGCTGCCGCTCGCCGACCGGTCCGTGGACCGCGTCCGGCTGGACCGCGTCCTGCAGCATGTCCGTTCACCCGCGGGCGTCCTGGCTGAGATCCGCCGGGTAGCCCGGCCGGGCGCGGTACTCGCCCTGGGCGAGCCGGACTGGGCGACGCTGGCCATCGACTCGCCCGACCCGCGCACCAGCGCCGACTTCACCGCCTTCGTCTGCGCGCACCAGGTGCGGAACCCGAGTGTCGGGCGCGAACTGGCCCGGCTGGCGACCGAAGCGGGCTTCACGGTCCGCTCGGTGCACGCGCATGCGGCGCTGTTCGACGACTTCGCGGCGGCCGACCAGGTGATCGGGCTCGGCCGCGTGACCAGGCGGGCGGTCGACGCCGGGTTCATCGACGGCGATCGCGCCAACTGCTGGCTGACGGCCCTTTCTGAGTCTGCGTTCCTGGCCGCGGTGACGTTCTTCAGCGTCGCGGCCGGGCTGACCGCGTAGCCGGGGCTGCCGCCGTCCCTCCGTCCTCGTCGGCACCGAACGCCGCCCGCTCGACCAGCCGGATCGCCTCGGCAACCGGCGGCGCCGCGGCTCGCTGATCGTGAACGACCACGCACAGGCTCTCGTCGTACCTGCGCACGTAGGCCGAGCTTCCCGGAAGCACGCGGTAGCCGAACCGGGTAAAGAACCGGTACTGATCTTCGGCTTCGCCGGCGGTGCCCCAGACGACCGGACGCCCGATATGCAGGGCCAGGGCCAGGGTGACCATCATGAGCGCGGCCGCGACGCCGTGGCGGCGCCGGGTCGCCGTCACCGCCAGCCGGCCGCCCTCCAGCACCCCGCTGCGGTCGATGCCCAGCCCGCCGATCAGCCCGGCAGTCCGGGCCTGGCCGAGGTGCGCCTCGACCGGCGACGAGCGGAGCGTCTCGGCCGGCGCCGCGCGCAGGCAGCCCACCAGCACGCCGTCGCCGTCGCGGCAGGTGATGTGATATGCCCGCAGATCCGCGTCATCAGGATCGACGAACCGGCCATCGGCCGCGCGGAACGACGGCCGACGTCCGTCGGCGTGGTAGACCTCCGCGCGGAAAGCCCGCACCGCGGCTATCGCCGCGAGTAAGTCGGCCTCACCCTCCCGGCCAGGGCCGTGGACCTCGAGGCACAGCGAGGTCCCCAGCGCCTCAACGGTGCGCCGGGCCGTGTCGCAGACCCACTGCCCCGATTCCGGCGTCGGCGCGCCGCGGCCCGGGACGCCCCGGCCATGCGCCTGTCCCTCTGCCATGCCAGGATCCTTCCACCTTCCGGCCGGGCGAGCCCCCTGACCGGCGGGTGGTCACTTGACCCGCAGCGAGCCGATGGCCTGCCCGATGAGGTAGCGCCATTCGTCCCGCACCCTGGCCTTGTCCTCGGGCGGCGCCTCGGCCACGGCCAGCCCGGCGCCGCCGAGCATCCAGAAGGCGAACCGGACCGTGCTCTCGAACGCGGTGCCGCGCAGGTAGCCGCCGTCGACCAGGGCGCGGATGAAGCGCTCGACCAGCCCGT
This sequence comes from Streptosporangiaceae bacterium, assembly GCA_030040095.1. Classification (GTDB taxonomy): domain Bacteria; phylum Actinomycetota; class Actinomycetes; order Streptosporangiales; family Streptosporangiaceae; genus JASHPR01. The sequence continues at coordinate 6,372 of JASHUI010000309.1, forward strand.
AGGCGTAGTCCTTCTCGCACTCCCGCCAGCGGTGCCAGCCGAGCGCCGCGGGGCCCTCCAGCCAGACCAGCCGCCCGTAGACCGGGTCGCAGCAGTGGGTCAGGTACGTATCCAGCGCCCGCATCGCCCCATCCCACGGGTCCGCCGCGCTCGCGGCCGCGACGACCTCCGCGGTCACCCGGGCCTCCTGCAGGTCGAGCACGGCCTCGAAGAGGGCCTGCTTGCTGGCGAAGTGGTGGTACACGGCACCACGGGTTACCCGGCTGGCCGACGCG
>JASHUI010000310.1:0-3359 GCA_030040095.1 Streptosporangiaceae bacterium
GGTTTCCCGGCCGGGAACCGGGATCCGCGATCAGGCGTCTGGCTGAGGGTTCTTCCACAGGTGCGGGAGGTCTAAGGCGATCGCGACGAAGTCGCGCCCGGCGCACTCCGGGCAGGTCCGCTGGTGCTTGACGGCGCGGTCGACGTGCCAGAGCAGCAGGCCGCCGCCGAGTAGCTGAAGGGGAGACAGGGGAGACAGTCGCATCCTGATCATCGATCTCACTTCCCGCTGCCGCGTGGGTGTACTTGATCGTAGGACAAATGGTGGCAGGTGCTCACTGCCGGGGTGAAAGCCGGTGAGGCGGATTTGCGGACTCACTGGCCGGGGCCGGCCGGTCGCCTGAAGCCACCGGCCGAGCGCTGCGGCCGCCGCGCAGCAGGGACGCGAGGCCGGCGACCGCGGACAGGGCGGCCGACACGGCGAACACTACGACCAGGCCCTGGTGGAACGGGCCGGAGATGAGGTCGGGGAAGAACTCCCGGCCGGTGAGTACCCGCTGGCTGGCCTCGGGCAGCGAGGCCAGGGCCCGCATGGACGCCAGCAGGTGCTGCACCGGGTTCACCCCGAGGACGGCGGCGAACAGCGACGAGACCGGGGGCAGGCTGCCGACGCTGTGGGCGATCCCGGCGGGCACGCCGCGGTCCCGCAGGCCGCTGGTCAGCGTGTCCGGCAGGCTGCTGGCCAGCCCGGCGATCATGAGCGAGAAGAACACGCCGATCGAGAGCGCCGTGCCGGAGTTCTGGAATGTCGCGCGCATTCCCGAGGCCGCGCCGCGGTGGCGGGCGGGAACGCTGCCCATGATAGAGGAGGAGTTCGGCGAGGCGAACATCCCGCTTCCGATCCCGTTCGCGGCGATGAGCACGGCGAAGGCCCAGTAAGGGAAGTCGACGGGCAGCAGCATCAGGCCGATGAAGCTCCCGCCGAACACGGCCATCCCGGCGCTGGCGATGCCGCGGGAGCCGAACCGGTCGGAAAGGATTCCCGAGGTGGGGCCGGAGACGAGGAAACCCGCGGTCAGGGGCAGCAGGAAGATCCCGGCCCACAGCGGGGTCTGGTCGTAGTTGTAGCCGTGCAGCGGCAGCCAGATCCCCTGCAACCAGATGATCAGTATGAACTGCAGCCCGCCCCGGGCGATCGAGGAGGCGAAGCCGGCCACGTTGCCCGCCGTGAAGGCCCGGATCCGGAACAGGCTGAGCTGGAACATCGGCTCGGCGATTCTGGTCTCGATGAGCGCGAACGCCGCCAGCAGCAGGGCGCCACCGACCAGCAGGCCGAGCACCGCCGGGTTCTCCCAGCCCATGCTGTGCCGCCCGTAGGGCTGGATGCCGGCCGTCACGCCGATCAGGATCGCGCCCAGGCCGATCGCGAACGTGACGTTGCCCCACCAGTCGATCCGGGCCCGATGCCGCTCGCCGCTGTCGCGCAGCCTGCGGTAGGCCCAGATCGTCCCGTAGATCCCGACCGGCACGTTGATCCAGAACACCGCCCGCCAGTCCCAGGCGGCCAGCAGGCCCCCGGCGACAAGGCCGATGAACTGCCCCGCCAGCCCGGCGATCTGGTTGGTCCCGAGCGCGAACCCGCGCTGGTCGGAGGGAAAGGCGTCGGTCAAGATCGCGGCCGAGTTGGCCATGAGCATGGATCCGCCGATGGCCTGGAGCACCCGCCAGCCGATCAGCCACAGCGCACCGCGGCCGGCCAGGAACGGGTCGAACGACAGCAGCACCGAGGCCACCGTGAACACCACGAATCCCGCGTTGTAGATCTTGACCCGGCCGTACATGTCGCCCAGGCGGCCGAGTGTGACCACGAGCACCGCCTGGACCAGGCGATATCCCATGATCATCCACAGCAGGTAGGAGATGTTCCCCGGTGCCAGCGGGTCCAGGTGGATGCCGCGGAAGATCGCTGGCAGCGCGATGATGACGATCGATCCGTCGAGCGCGGCCATGAACATGCCGGCCGTGGTGTTGGCCAGGGCCACCCATTTGTAGCGGTCGTCGGTCGCCTGGGTTCGCGCGCCAGCCATCAGATGCTCAGGGCCAGCCGTTCGAGCAGCGGTGCTGCCGCGCTCAATTGGTCGAGTTCCGCGGAGGTGAATCCGGCCGAGAGCGCCCGCGCCAGCTGCTCGGTGCGCGCGTTCCGCCGGTTGCGCATGGTCTTACGGCCTGCCTCGGTGACCGACAGCACCACCCGCCTGCCGTCGTTCGGGTCGGAGCCTCGCTCGATCAGGCCGCGGGCCTCCAGCACCGCCAGCGTCGCCCCGATCGACTGCGGGCTGATCCGTTCCAGCCGGGCCAGCGCGCTGGCGGTCGTCGGGCCGCCGCGGTCCAGGCGGGTGAGCGCCGCGCTCTCGGGCAGGGAAAGCTCGCCCTCGGCCGGCAGCTGCCGCAGCCGCCGCAGCAGCAGGCCGACGCTCTCCCGCAGCGCCTCGGCGATCGCGTTGACGTCCGGTTCGCGGGTCACTTACTCAGTCTAAACTGATCAGCTCAGCCTGATCAATGCCCGCCGTGAGCCGACGTCCGGGGGCACGGGATACTGGTGCCCAGGCATCGTTGCCGTGCCTTTCGTTCATCGCCGTCCAGGGAGGGGCCATGAGCTACGCCAGGCAGATGCTCGACACCTACCCGCGCAGCGGGAACATCGACACCGACATGCTGGCCGCCACCATCGACGCGCTCGGCGACTGCGCCCAGGTCTGCAACGCCGACAACGCGGCCGACCTGAGCGAGCCGGACCTGGCCGACATGGTCCGGTGCATCCGGCTCTGCCTGGACTGCACCGACATCTGCGCCGCCGCCGCCGCGGTCATCGGCCGCCTGACCGACGACGACCCGGCCGTCGCCAGGCCGCTGCTGGAGTCCTGCGCGGCGATCTGCCGCAGCTGCGGCGAGGAGTGCGAGCGACATGCCGCGCACCACGCCCACTGCCGGATCTGTGCCGAGGCGTGCCGCCGCTGCGAGCGCGCCTGCCGCTCCCTGTTGGCCGCCCTGACCTGACACCCCGGCAAGGCGCAGGTACGGATTGACATGGTGGCTGACGTGTCGAGATCTGAACCGAGTTCGCTGCGCCTCAGGCGCCGGCTGCGCGGGTTGGGCTAGCGGACGTCAGAGGACTTTCAGCCTGCAACGGTTGAGCAAGTTGCAGCGCCGACCGTCACGGTGATGGTGTTCCCGGCATCGGCGAATAGGTAGATGTCGGCGTAGCCGTTGGCGTCAGTTTCGTAGCTGTACGACTCGCCGTTACTGGCTGTCGCCGTGGCGGTCTGGTATGGCTGATTGGAGTGCACGTAGACGTCGTAGTCGTTGTACTGCGAATTGTAGGAAGCGGTGACGGTACACCATGCGGTCGGTCCCGGGGCT
>JASHUI010000311.1:0-3394 GCA_030040095.1 Streptosporangiaceae bacterium
CCTGCAGGCCCCGGCTCAGCGCCTGCAGCGCCACCCCGAGCCCTTTGGCCACGGGGACGGGCCCGGCCAGCGTCTCCAGCATCTCCCTGATCGTCTCGAGCACCCGGTTGCGCGCCGTCACCTCGGCCAGCAGCCGGTCCCGCTCGATCGCGCTCGCGGCGTATCCGGCGTACAGGGTCACCAGGTCCAGCTCGTCGCGGTGCGGCTGCCCGGTGACGCTGCGGAAGACGGTGATCACGCCGACGAGCCCGCCCGGGCCGAGGACCGGGACCGACCACGAGCTGGCCACCTTGGCCGCCCGGGCCAGGTCGCTGAACGGCGCCCAGGCGGCCCCGGCCCGCACGTTGTCCACGACCGGCCGCTCGGTGGCCGCCGCCAGACCGGCCGGGCCGCCGGCCGGGCCACACGGCAGCCGGGACCACGCCGACAGCAGCGCCTCCGGCACGCCCAGCGACGCGGAACAGATCAGCGAGTCGCCCGCCAGCAGATGGATGCACAGGCAACGGCTGCCGAGCGCCGCGCCGAGCGCCGAGAGGATCAGCGAGAGGCTCGACGACGGGTCCGCCGAGACCAGCCGGTCGGCCAGCCCGTGCAGGCGGGTGAGCTGGCGGCGCGCCGAGGAGTCGACCTGCTGGCCGGCCACCAGTGTGATCACGTCATCGGGGTGGACCTGGTCCGGCGCTACCTCGGCCACGACCCGGCCCTGACGTAGCACCACGATCCGGTCGGCCAGCCGGAACATCTGCTCGATGTCGTGGCAGGCGAGCACGATCGTCGTGCCGCGCTCGCGGAGCCGGACGATCAGCTCCTCGACCTGGGCGCTCGGGGTGACGCCCAGCGCGGCCGTGGGCTCGTCCAGCAGCAGCAGCCGGGGCCTGCGCGCCATCGCCCGGGCGATGGCCACCAGCTGGCGCTGACCGCCGGACAGCGACCGGACGGCGCGGGTGGTGTCCGTCAGCGGGATGTGATGGTCTCTGAGCACCGAGGCGGCCGTGGCATGGAACCGGATGTCGGACATCAGGTACCGCCGACGCTCCCGGCCGAGCAGCAGGTTCGATGCGATGTCCAGATTGTCGCAGAGCGCCAGGTCCTGCCAGACCACGGCGACGCCCTGGCGCGCGACGGCCCGCGGGTCGCGCGGCGCCGGCCGGCCGTCCAGCATGATCTCGCCGCTGGTCGGCCGGATATCGCCGGCGATGCACCGCACCAGGGTGGTCTTGCCCGCGCCGTTCTCGCCCGCCAGCGCGACCACCTCGCCCGGCAGAACCGTGAAGTCAACGCCGTCGAGGGCGCGAAACGCCCCGAAGCTCGCCGTCAGTCCCGACACAGTAAGCAGAGGCCGTGGCGACCCCGCCACGTCCGCCGCTGCCGCGCTGCTCATTTGCCTATTGTGGGCCAGTATGGCGCCCAGGCCAGCATCGGGCGGCAGGTCAGCCGCGACGCTATGTCTCTGGGTTGCACGCGGCCCTGTTCATCGAGAACAAAATCTCCGGGGAATCGGATGCGGAGAATGGGCCGCTCGCCGCAGACCTGGCGCCGCCGGCCAAGCCGCCCGACACCTCGGCGATCCTGCGAGCCAGGAACGCTCGCTCGGCGTCGCCCGCGGTCAGGTCCAGCGCGGCCCGGTAGGCCAGGACCGCATCCTGGCCCCGCCCGAGCCGGCGCAGCAGGTCGGCCTTGGCCGCGGGCAGGTACCGGTAGCCGGCCAGGCGGCCGTCCCGCTCGATGGCCTCGATGTCGGCCAGGCCGGCCTGCGGCCCTTCGACCATCGCGCGCGCCACCGCACGGTTCAACGCGACCACGGGCGTGGGCCAGGCCCGGATCAGCTCGTCGTAGAGGCCCAGCACCTGGGGCCAGTCGGTGTCGCGGTAGCTGGGCGCCTCGGCGTGCACGGCCGCGATGGCCGCCTGCAGCGCGAACCGGCCGGGGCGGCCCGCCTGCCCCTTGAGCGCCTCGGTGACCAGGCCGGTCCCCTCGGCGATCGCCGCGCGATCCCACAGCCCCCTGTCCTGCTCCTCGAGCAGCAGGAGCCGGCCGTCGGCTGCGGCCCGCGCCGCCCGGCGCGCGTCGGTCAGCAGCAGCAGCGCCAGCAGTCCTCGCGCCTCGCCCTCGTCCGGCATGAGCTCGCGGAGCATGCGGGCCAGGCCGATCGCCCGCTGCACCAGGTCCGCGCGGACCAGGTCCGGGCCGGCCGGGGCGGTATGGCCGGTCGTGTAGAGCAGGTGGACCACCGTGAGCACCGCGTCCAGCCGGTCCGGCAGTTCGGCGGGGCCCGGCACCCGGTACGGGATGCGGGCGCCGGCGATCTTCTTCTTGGCCCGGGTGACCCTGGCCGCCATGGTCGGCTCCGGCACCAGGAACGCCCGCGCGATCTCGGCCGTGGTCAGGCCGCACATGAGCCGCAGCGTCAGCGCCACCTGCGCCTCCCTGGCCAAAGCCGGATGGCAGCAGGTGAACACCAGGCGGAGCCGCTCGTCGGCGATCGCGTCGTCGTCGCCGTCGGCCGCCCCGTCGGCCCCGGCCGGGTCGCCGGCCGCGGGCCCGACGAGCCCGGGCACCGAGCCGGGCTCGATCAGCAGCGGCATCTTGGCCCGGAGCGTGCGGTCCCGGCGCTGGGCGTCCAGTGCCCGCCGCCGCGCCGTCGTGGTGAGCCAGGCGCCGGGGTTGCGCGGAATCCCCTGCCGGGCCCAGGCGTCCAGCGCGGCGACGTAGGCGTCCTGGACGCACTCCTCGGCCACGTCGATATTGCGCGCGACGCGCGCCGTCGCGGCGAGCACGAAGGCCCACTCGCGACGGTGCGCGTCCGCGACAGCCGCCCCGACGTCCGGGTTGAGGTCCGGGTTACCGGTCACGCCATCAGTGTCTAGCCGGTCATTCCCGACGTGTCCATGATCGGCCGCACCTCCACGCCGCCGAACCGGGCCGGGCAGAGCTTGGCGATCTCGAGCGCGTGGTCGAGGTCGCGCGCCTCGATCAGGTAGTAGCCGCCGAGCGCCTCCTTGGTCTCGGTGAACGGCCCGTCGGTGACGATGTCGTCGCGGATCGACGTGGCCGTGGCCGTCGGCTGCAGCGCGTTGCCGCCCAGGATCTTGCCGCCCTTCTCGACGACCTGTCCGGCGAACCTGTTGTGCGCCTGGCCGACCTCCTGGAACACCTCCGGCCCGCTCTCGGCGTAGGCGCTCTCCCGCTCGTAGATCAGGATCAGGTACTGGGTCATGTCTGTCCCCTCGCGTTCTGTGTTGCGTCCGTACCTCTACGACGAACGGGCCGCGCCGGATCGACAGGCATCGCCCGAAATCCTCGCCCGGTCCCGGCCGCGATCAGTCCGGGCGGGCCGCCCAGGCCCACTCGGCCAGGCCGCGCAGCCCGGTCACGACGCCCGCCGGGTCGGGCG
>JASHUI010000312.1:0-4879 GCA_030040095.1 Streptosporangiaceae bacterium
CCGGGCGGGAGGAGCTGCTCGCCGGGCTGGATGCCCGGCTGGCGGGGAACCCAGGGGCGGGGCCGCGGGTGACGGCTCTGCATGGGCTGGGCGGTGCGGGCAAGACAACGGTGGCGGTGGAGTACGCGCACCGGCACCTGGCCGAGGTGGGGCTGGCGTGGCAGTTCCCGGCCGAGGACCAGGCGCTGGTGCTGGCGGAGTTCGCCCGGCTGGCGGCGCAGTTGGGGGCGCGGGAGGTGGCCGATGCGCGGGATCCGGTGGCGTCGGTGCACGGCGTGCTGGCCGGGTTGGCGGCCGGGTGGCTGCTGGTGTTCGACAACGCCCCGGGCCAGCAGGCGGTGCAGCGGTTCTTGCCGCCCGCCGGGCGGGGCCGGGTGCTGATCACCAGCCAGAGCACGGCGTGGCCGGCGGGCTGGGCGGTGGAGGTCCCGGTGCTGGACACCGAGGTCGCAGCGGGGTTCTTGGTGAACCGGACCGGCGATCCGGACGAGCGGGCGGCGCAGGAGCTGGCCGGGGAGCTGGGCGGGCTGCCGCTGGCGCTGGAGCAGGCCGCCGCCTACATTCTCGCCACCGGGACCACGCTGGCCGGGTATGTGTCGCTGTTCGCCGGGCGGCGGGCGGACTTGCTGGCCCGGGGCGAGGCGGCGGGGCACCCGGCGGATGTGGCGGCCACGCTGGGGCTGGCGCTGTCCCGGCTGGAGGACCAGGCTCCGGCCGCGGCGGGGTTGTTGCGGTTGCTGGCGTGCCTGGCGCCCGAGCCGGTGCCCCTGACCCTGTTGCTCGCCGACCCCCAGGTCGCCGGCCAGCTTGCCCCGGACGTGGCCGCCGCGGCCGGGCCGTTGCTGGGGGATCTGGTCGCCGCCGGGGATGCGGTCGCGGCGCTGCGCCGGTTCTCGCTGGTCACCCCGGCCGGGGACGGGGCGGTGCTGGTGCACCGCCTGGTCCAGGACGTCGCCCTCTCGCAGCTGACAGCCGGGCAGGCTGGCCGGTGGCGGCAGGCCGCCAAGGTCCTGGTCGAGGCGGCGATCCCCGCCGACACCGAGCTGCCGGTGGCGTGGCCGGTGTGCGCGGTGCTGCTGCCGCACGCCCGAGCGGTCCTGGGCCTGACCAGCGAGGGCCTGTGGCAGATCGCGCACTACCTCGGCTACAGCGGCAGCTACCTGGCGGCCCGGGACCTGTTCCAGCTGATCGCCGTCGCTTACATCGAGGATGACGCCTACGGGCCCGAGCACCGGGACACGCTGGCAGCGCGCGCCAGCCTGGCCTCCTGGGCCGGGGAGGCGGGGGACGCGGCCGGGGCCCGCGATCAGTACGCCGCGCTGTTGCCCGTGCTCGAGCGGGTCCTGGGCGCCGAGCACCCCGACACCCTGGCCACCCGGAACAACCTTGCCAACCGGACCGGGCAGGCGGGGGATGTGGCCGGTGCCCGCGATCAGTACGCCGCGCTGCTGCCCCTCCAGGAGCGGGTCCTGGGCGCCGAGCACCCCGACACCCTGGCCACCCGCCACAACCTCGCCCACGGGACCGGGCAGGCGGGGGATGCGGCCGGGGCCCGCGACCAGCTCGCCGGGCTATTGCCCATCGAGGAGCGGGTCCGGGGCGCCGAGCACCCGGCCACCCTGACCACACGCGCCAACCTCGCCTACTGGACCGGGCGGGCGGGGGATGCGGCCGGGGCGCGCGACCAGCTCGCCGGGCTGCTGCCCCTCCAGGAGCGGGTCCTGGGTGCCGAGCACCCCGACACCCTGACCGCCCGCGCCAACCTCGCCGCCTGGACCGGGCAGGCGGGGGACGCGGCCGGGGCCCGCGACCAGTTCGCCGCGCTGTTGCCGGTCCGCGAGCGGGTCCTGGGTGCCGAGCACCCCGACACACTGGCCACCCGGGACAGCCTGGCCTACTGGATCGGGAAGGCGGACGAGGGCGCTGGGTGAAGTAGCTTCCCCATATTCTGCGTGATCACCTGCTGGTGGCGGGCGTTCGCCGTTCGATGGTGGGGTGACCAAGTGACGCTGACGGGAGCACGCTGGTGGCCGCGGCGGTGACCCGATGCGTGGGGGCCGCTGGCAAAGGGTTCGCTCCGCTGCTGGGCCGTGGTGACCCTGGCAAGACGCGGCCCGCTGAGCGGCTGGTGGCGGCACTCCGCCAGCTGACCCAGGAGGGCCGCCAAGAACCAGAGCTGCTTAGAGGTGACCTGTGCAGGTCCCGCCGTCCGCGTCACTGTTGGTGCCGTCGGGGCAGGTGGTGTTGGACCAGGTCACCTTGTTGAAGTTGGCTCCTGTCACCGTTGCCCCGGACAGGTCGGCGCTGGTCAGGTTGGCGCTGTTGAGGTTGGCGCCGGATAGCTGGGCGCCGGACAGGTCCGCGCTGGTCAGGTTGGCGCTGTTGAGGTTGGCGCCGGACAGGTTGGCGCTGGACAGGTCCGCGCTGGTCAGGTTGGCGCCGTTGAGGTTGGCGCCGGACAGGTTGGCGCCGGATAGCTGGGCGCCGGTGAGGTTGAGGCCGTGCAGGTTGCAGCCGGCCAGCGACGGGCACGGCGTTGTCGTGACGACCTGGGTCAGGACTGGGGACGTGCTGCTTGCGAAACTGGCCGACCCGCTGAAGGTGGCCACGATGTTATGGGCTCCGGCGGTGGCCGGGGTGGTCTGGCAGGTGGCCTGGCCGGTGCTGGTGTTGACAGGCTGGGCGGCGCACCCGGCGATCACGCTGGTGCCGTCGGTGAACGCCACCGTGCCCCCGTCGGGTACCGGGCTGACCGTGGCGGTGTAGGTGACCGCCTGCCCAGTCGCCGACGGGTTCACCGAAGAAGCCAGCGCCGTCGCCGTCGGCTGCGTCAAGGTCATCGTGGTCGTCAGCAGCAGCCCCTGGGTGTGGCCCGAACTGTCCTGGTAAGTGCCGACCGCAGCGCAGCTGCCCGCCGGGGCACACGACAGCGAGTTCAAGCCGGCGTTCGGGCTAGCCGCGGCGTTAGCGGGCAGGGGCGCCTGGGCAGCCGCCCAGGTCCCCGACGTCTCAGTCAGTACCATCTCGTGATACTGACCAACCGAGTTATCGACGTACTGGCCGGTGGCGGTGCAGTTGCCCGCCGAGACACACGACACCGACCACAAGCTGGCGTTCGGGCTAGCCGCGGCGTTGGCCGGCACAGGCGCCGTGGCAGCCGCCCAGGTGCCCGACGTCTCGGTCAGCAGCAGGCCCTCCGGCTTCCCGCTGGGCTCGTAATAGCCGACGGCGGCGCAGTCGCCCGCCGGGACACACGACACCGAGTTGACGTAGACGTTTTCCGTGACCGCGGCGGCCCCCGCGGGCAGCGGCGCCCAGGCAGCCGCCCAGGTGCCCGACGTCTGAGTCAGCACCAGCCCCTGTGTGTAGCTGTCAGGGGCACTGTAAGAACCGACGGCGGCGCAGTTGCCCGCCGAGGCACACGACACCGAGGACAACTGGCCGTACGGGAGCGCGAGGGGAGGCGCCTCGGCTGCCGCCCAGGTCCCCGACGTCTCGGTCAACTGGAATATCTGATAGGGGCCCGAACTGGTCTGGTACTCGGCGGCGGCGGTGCAGTTGCCCGCCGACGCACACGACACCGCGGACAAGTAGATCGACGGGCTCGCTGCGACCCCCGCGGGCAGGGGCGCCTGGGCTGCCGCCCAGGTCCCCGACGTCTCGGTCAGCAGCAGCCCCTGGTAGTTGCCCGAACTGTCCTGGTAATAGCCGACGGCGGTGCAGTTGCCCGCCGAGGCACACGACACCGAGACCAAGTCGGCGACCGGGTTCGCCGCGGCCCCCGCGGGCAGGGACGCGTCGGCAGCCGCCCAGGTCCCCGACGTCTCGGTCACCACCAGCCCCGGGTAGTTACCCGAACTGTCCTGGTAATAGCCGACCGCGGTGCAGTTGCCCGCCGACGCACACGACACCGAGCTCAAGCTGACAAACTGGCTCGCTGCGGTCCCCGCGGGCAGGGGCGCCTTCTCCCCGGCCGCCCAGGTGCCCGACGTCTGGGTCAGCAGCAGCCCCTGGGTGTCGCCTGAGCTGTCCTGGTAGGTGCCGACGGCGGTGCAGTTGCCCGCCGAGGCACACGACACCGAGGGCAAGGAGGGGTCCGGGTTCGCCGCAGCGTCTGCGGGCAGGACCGCTTCGGCCGCGGTCAACGTGGTCACCGCCGCCGCCGCCCCGGGAACTGCCGCCACCATCCCGGCGGCCAGCACACCCGCCCCGGCCACCGCCGCCACCATGCACGCAGCACGGCCAATCAGATCACGCATCGTTGCCCCAATTCCCGCACGGATGCTGTCGTCAAGTGCAGGTGACCGCGGCTCAGAGATGCGGCAACTACCCCTCCGGAGAGGTTTGCCTTGCATGGCCAGCCCGCGCTCGGGCCTCCAGCTCGCGCCCGTCCCCGCTTGCTGGACGCCCCGTGGGTGCTAGCGGTTTACTTGGCTTGCCCACCGAGCAGTGTGGCCTCTACGGCGAGCGTGACCGTGACCTGCTGCCCAACTACGCGCTAGTCCTGCGCTCAGAGCAACCCGGACACCCTAGCCATCCGCGGTAACCTCGCCTACTGCCTGGACCAGCAAGGCGAGCGGTGAACCCGGCCGGGACTGAAGTGGCTCCGGCATGTTCAGTCGCCTTAGGACCAGGCTCGCAGGTCGGCGAGCTGGTTGTCGGTGTCCTGGTCGTCGGTCGACACTCGCGGCCAGATGGCGCAGCGGGAGGGCATGGAACAAACCCTAGGCGCGGGTGCGACAGTCTTCGGTTAAGGCGCAGGTCAGCGAGGTTCGCAGAGCCGCAGGGCCAGGATGGATATGGAGGAGCTACTTCACTCGTCGCGCAGCGCCGCCTGCCCGGTCCAGTAGGCCAGGCTGTCCCGGGTGGCCAGGGTACG
>JASHUI010000044.1:0-5364 GCA_030040095.1 Streptosporangiaceae bacterium
GGAAGACCCGCGCGGTGGCGCACCGGATCGCCTACGCCGTCGCGACCGGCGCGGCGGACCCGGCACGGGTCCTGGCCGTCACGTTCACCACGCGGGCGGCCGGAGAGCTGCGCGGCCGGCTGCGGCTGCTGGGCAGCCGGGCCCTGCTTGGCGCGCAGATGGAGCGGGTTCAGGCGCGCACCTTCCACGCGGCGGCGCTGCGCCAGCTCAGCCACTTCTGGCCGCTGACCGTCGGCGGCCCGCCGCCACGGGTGCTCGACTCCAAGGTCGCCCTGCTGGCCGAGGCCGCCCGCCGGATGCGGGTCAAGCTAGGCCCGGCCGACCTGCGGGACGCGGCGAGCGAGATCGAGTGGGCCAAGGTCACCGGGGTCCGTCCCGAGGACTACGGGCCGGAGAGCTCGAAGGCCGGGCGCACGCCGCCGGCCGGCCCGGCGGAGCTGGCCCGGCTGTACGCCGCCTACGACGACCTGCTCAGGGAGCGGCACCTGGTCGACTTCGAGTCGGTGCTCGAGCTCACCGCGGCCATACTGGCCGAGCACCCGGGCGCGGCCGCGGCCGTGCGGGACCGGTACGGCTACTTCGTCGTCGACGAGTACCAGGACGTGAACCCGCTGCAGAAGCTGCTGCTCGACGCCTGGCTCGGGGACCGGGACGACATCTGCGTGGTCGGCGACCCGAGGCAAACAATCTTCTCGTTCACCGGGGCCACGCCGTCCTACCTGACCGGATTCGCGGCCGAGTTCCCTGATGCTGCCGTGATCAGGCTGGTGCGCAACTACCGGTCCACGCCGCAGGTTCTCGCGCTGGCCAACCGGCTCGGCGGCCGGCTGCGCCGTCCGGCGGACGTCCCGCTGGTGGCGCAGCGGCCGGCCGGCCCCAGGCCGGAGTTCGCCGAGTACGCCGACGAGGCGCAGGAGGCGGCGGCGGTGACCCGGCGGGCCGCGGCCCTGATCCGGTCCGGGACGGCGGCGCGGGACATCGCCGTGCTGGTACGGACCAACGCCCAGACGCCAGCGTTCGAGGAGGCGCTCGGCGAGGCCGGGATCCCGTTCACGGTCCGGGGCACCGAGCGGTTCTTCGAGCGGGCCGAGGTGCGCCAGGGCGTGGGCCTGCTGCGGGCCGCGTCGCGTTCGGTGTCGGCGGGCGAAGAACCGGCCGGGCAGGTCAGGGCGGTGCTCTCCGGCATCGGGCTGAGCCCGCAGCCGCCCGCAGGCCGGGGCCAGGCGCGGGAGCGGTGGGAGTCGCTCCAGGCCCTGGCCCAGCTGGCCGGCGACTTCTTCGCCGCGTCGCCGGAGGCGTCGCTGGCGGATCTGGCCGCCGAGCTCGCCGCGCGCAGCGCGATCGGGCACGCGCCGGTGATGGAGGGTGTCACGCTGGCCTCGCTGCACGCGGCCAAGGGCCTGGAGTGGGAGGTAGTCTTCCTGGCCGGGCTCAGCGACGGAACGCTGCCCATCGTCTACGCGCAGGGTGAGGACGCGATCGAGGAAGAGCGGAGGCTGCTCTACGTGGGTGTGACCAGGGCCAGGGAGCTGCTGTGCCTGTCGTGGGCGCTGGCCCGGTCGGCCGACGGGCGGCCGGTCCGCAAGCGATCCAGGTTCGTGGCGGAGATTTCATGACAAAGGCCCTGGACCAAGTGGTCGACCTGCTCGACCTGGAGCAGATCGAGGTGGACATCTTCCGGGGGCGCAGCCCCGAGGGAGAACGGCGCCAGCGGGTGTTCGGCGGCCAGGTCGCGGGCCAGGCGCTGGTGGCGGCCGGCCGCACGGTGCCCGAGGACCGGCCCGTTCACTCGCTGCACGCCTACTTCATCCGGCCGGGCGACCCCACGGTGCCGCTGATCTACCTGGTCGAGCGGGTCCGAGACGGCCGGTCCTTCACCACCCGCCGGGTGTCGGCCATCCAGCACGGCAAGACGATTTTCACGCTGTCCGCGTCGTTCCAGCACCACGAGCCCGGGGTCGAGCACGCCGAGCCGATGCCCGTGGTGCCGCCCCCGGACGCGATACCGACCACGGCCGAGCGGATGGAGAAGCTGTTCGGCCCGGCCGTGCACGACTGGTTCGGCGGCAACCCGATCGACATCCGGCACATCGGGCCGCTCACCTACGAGGCCGAGCGCGACCCGTCGCTGCGGACCACCCGCAACATGGTGTGGCTGCGCGCGGACGGCGAGCTCCCGGACGACCCGCTGCTGCATGTGTGCCTGGCCACCTACGCCTCCGACATGACGCTGCTCGACTCGGTGCTGCTGGCGCACGGCCTGTCCTGGATGGACGGGCGGACGACCGGCGCCAGCCTCGATCACGCGATGTGGTTCCACCGGCCGTTCCGCGCCGACCGGTGGCTGCTGTACGCGCAAGACTCCCCGGCGGCCAGCGGGGCCCGCGGGCTCGCCCGCGGCGAGATGTACACCAGCGAGGGCCAGCTTGTGGTGTCGGTGGTTCAGGAGGGGCTGATACGCACCTCGTGAGCCGGGTGGTTCGGCCCGAGGGAAAACCGCGCGAAAAACAGGTTGCCCCGCCGCGGAACGGCTACGTACGCTTCTCCCATGTCTGCGGGTCTACCGACGACGCCTTCTGGAGGGAGGTGCCCGCAATGCTGAACATGCACTCGGAATTCGAGGCTGCCGCTGAGGCACGCATGCCGCTCGGCGTGGGCATCTGCCTGCGTTCGGGCGCCGCCTGGACCGCGCAGCCGCGCGAGGGCTTCGCCGTCATGTACGCGCGCCCGCGTGCGTTCCGGGCCGTCGATGTGGTCGGGCAGCGGCGCATGGCCGCCGGGCTGACCGTCGCGGCGCTCGGGCAGCCCAATGCCAGCAAGCAGCACCCGTACACGACCCGTATCGCCGCCAGCGGCGGTACCAAGGGTCCGCATCCGGCGAGGGAACCGGAACCGGCCTAGAAGTAGGCCGGCCAGAACCCCTCAAGGCCGCGGACCCGGAATCGGGTCCGCGGCCTTCGTCATGCGAGGCCACCGTTTTGTCAGACGCGTGAGAGACCTTAGACGAGTAGATGAGAGGGGATGGCTCCGATGCATCGGCCCGGCACGACCGCCGTTCTGGAGGACCAGGCGGGGCTCGAGGCACAGTCCGAGCAGGCAACGGTGTTCGCGAGGGCAGTCCCGGCCGCTCAGCCGGGCGCCGGCTTCCCGGTGACGATGGCCGGGGTGCCGGGCGGGCGTCACCTGCCGTGCACGGATGACCCGGACCTGTTCTTCGCCGAGTCCCCGGACGACGTGGAGTGCGCCAAGGACCTGTGCCGGGGCTGCCCGGCGCGGATGGCGTGCCTCACCGGGGCGCTCGAGCGGCGTGAGCCGTGGGGGGTCTGGGGCGGCGAGCTGTTCCTGCGCGGCGAGATCGTGCCGCGCAAGCGGCCGCGTGGACGGCCCAGGAAGCACGACGTAGCGGCCTGACCAGCCGAGACGCAGGACGTGAGAACGCGGAGAATGGTGGTGAAGCAATGTATCCGGCGCAAGAACTGGCCCGGGAGAAACAACGATCGATGCTGACCGTGGCGGCGACGGAGCGTCAGGCGCAGCGCGTGCTGGCGCTCGGCCGGGCCGCGCGGCGGGCCGAGCGCGCCCAGCGCCAGCTCGTCCGGTCAGGCAACGAGACCTTGAGGCTACGCGGTGAACTGGCCGCCGAGCAGGGCTCGTGACACATTCCGGTTCAGCCTGGGGCGGGCGCGGGTCAGCTACTGACTGGCCGCGCCCGCCCTGGCGTCATCCTGGTCCTCCCGGCCGGGGCCGGGCGGCTCGTCCTCGGCCGGGCCCGCCGGGTCGTCGTAGCCGGGCATCCACTTGATCACCTCCGCGCGGAACGTGCCCTCGCACTCAAGCTGGCAGAGCACCCCGATCCCGGCCGTGGACACCCGGTGGATCAGCACGTAGGAGGGGGGCAGGTTGAGGCGCCGGCCGATGGCGGCCGACCTCATGTCGGTGACCCGGGAGGCCTCGGCCCGCAGCCAGTCCCTAGTGAACTTGAACGTCTCCACCCGCGACGGCTCGGCCAGCGGCGCCAGGTAGGCGTGCAGGGCGTCGAGATCGACGGTGATGCCCTCCTTGAGGAATCCGTGCACCCGCAGTTCCTGCTCGACGGTCTCGATGTCGCGGTTCTCGTGCATCAGCCGCAGCAGCTTGCCGAAGAAATGCGGGAACCCGTCCGGCAGCCGGTCCACGGCGCCGAAGTCGAGCACGCCGAGCCGGCCGTCGTCCAGCAGCCGGAAGTTGCCCGGGTGCGGGTCCGCGTGCAGCAGGCCCGCCCGGGACGGCCCGGAGAACAGGAACCGCACGATCCGGATCCCGGCCCGGTTCCTGTCCTCGGCGCTTCCCTGGGTGATGATCCTCGACAGCGGAGTGCCGTCCACCCACTCGCTGACCAGCACGTGGTCGGTTGCCGCGACCACGTGCGGGACGAGGAACTCCGGGTCGCCGGCGTAGGCGTTCGCGAACTTCTCCTGTGAGGCCGCCTCGAGCTGGTAGTCGAGTTCCTCGGCGACCCGCCTGCGCAGCTCGTCGAGCAGCGGCTTGACCTCCAGGCCGGGCATCAGCACGCTGAACAGCCGGCCGAGCCGGCTGAGCTGGGTGAAGTCGCTGATCAGGGCCTTACCGGCGCCCGGATACTGGATCTTCACCGCAACCGGCCGCCCGTCGTGCCAGGTGGCACGGTGCACCTGGCCGATCGAGGCGGCGGCGGTCGGGCTGTCGTTGAAGTCGGCGAAATTATCCCGCCAGTCGGGTCCCAGGTCGGCGACGAGGACCTTGTGCACCGCGCCGGCCGGGAGCGGCGGCGCGGCCTCCTGCAGCCTGGTCAGCGTGGCCCGGTAGGGCCCGGATATCTCGGGGGGCAGCGCCGCCTCGAAGATCGAGAGGGCCTGTCCCAGCTTCAGCGCGCCGCCCTTCAGCTCGCCGAGGACCCTGAAGATCTGCTCCGCCGTCCGCTGCTGGATCTCCTGGGCCACGACCTCGGCGGGACGCCCGCCGATGCGCTTGCCGAGCCCGAGCGCGGTCCGCCCGGCCAGGCCGACCGGGAGGGTGGCGAGTTTCGCCGTTCGCGTCACGGCACGGCGGGGCAAGTCGCTCACTGATACTGGTACTCCCTTCTGCGCGCTGGTGCGCGGCACGTCCTGGCCTGCGGCTCCGTCGCGGCCGCGGCGGGACATCAAGATCCCACTCATTGTCCGCTACCGGACTGTGTAATTGTCCGCTACCGGACTGTGTAACAGCCACACGAGCAGCCGTTATGCCGCGGCCACGTTCTGCGGCGCCACTGCCAGCCGGGCAGGACAAGTTCCAGGGTGCCGTCGGTGACCGCCCCGGCCGCCGCGGCCGCCGCGGCCCGGTCGATGAAGGCCAGCGCCTGCGCGG
>JASHUI010000313.1:0-3688 GCA_030040095.1 Streptosporangiaceae bacterium
GAACGAGCGCAGCGTCTCGGCGTTCTCCAGGTCCCCGATGTGCTGGGAGACGAACGCGTGATTCCCCCGCGCCAGGCAGAACGTGTTCTTCAGCTCGGCCCCGCAGGCCAGGACCGGCCGGGCGAACGGCGCCGGCACGTCCAGGGGTTCCGGCGCGTAGCCACGGGAGCGCCGCAGCACCATCTCCCGGCCGCGCCACGCCCGGGTCACCGAGTCGTCGGTCCTGACCTGGATCGGGCGGTCGTGGGTCAAGAACGCGTCCGCGATCCCGCGCAGCCGCTCCGCCGCCTCGTCGTCGCGGTACACGATCGGCTCGTCGGAGACATTGCCGCTGGTCAGCACCATCGGCCGGGCGAAGTCGGCCAGCAGCAGGTGGTGCAGCGCCGTGTACGGCAGCATCAGCCCGAGCTGCCGGTTGCCCGGGGCGACCGCGACCGCGACGCCGTTACCGGGCCGCCGGGGCAGCAGCACGATCGGCCTCCTGGCGCTGGCCAGCAACCTGGCCGCGGTCTGGTCCACCTGGCCGAGCCGGTCCGCCGCGGCCAGGTCGGCCACCATCACCGCGAACGGCTTGTCCTCCCGGTGCTTGCGGCCGCGCAGCGCCCCGGCCGCGGACTCGCTGCAGGCGTCGGCGGCCAGGTGGTAGCCGCCCAGGCCCTTGACCGCCAGCACCTTTCCCTGGCGGAGCAGGTCCGCGGCGGCGGCCAGCGGCGGACCGGACAGCTGTTCCCCGGCCGGGTCGAGCAGAGACAGCCGCGGGCCGCAGGCCGGGCAGCACGTCGGCTGCGCGTGAAACCGGCGGTCCGCCGGGTCGTGATACTCCGCGGCGCACCGCTCGCACATCCGGAAGCCGGCCATCGTGGTCAGCGGCCGGTCGTAGGGCACGTCGCGGACGATCGTGAACCTCGGGCCGCAGTTGGTGCAGTTGATGAACGGGTAGCCGAACCGCCGGTCCCCGGGATCGGCCAGCTCGGCCAGGCAGTCGGCGCAGGTCGCGGTGTCCGGGGAGACCAGCGTCCGGCGCTCGCGGCCGGGCTCGCTCGGCGCGATCGTGAACGCCGCCGTGCCGTCGGGAGGCAGGGCGGCGGTGATGATCCGCTCGATCCTGGCCAGCGGCGGCGCGTCCCGGGCCAGCGACTCCAGGAACGCCTCGACCGCGGCCGGCGACCCCTCGACCTCCGCGAACACCCCGCCGGAGTCGTTCCCGACCAGGCCGCCGAGCCCGAGGCTGGTCGCCAGCGAGTACACGAACGGCCGGAACCCGACGCCCTGGACGATCCCCTCGACCCGGATCGCGGTCCTGATCCGCTCGCTCATGTTCCTATCGTCGCGCAGGCACTCCTGGTCAGTGGACATTACGCACCGTCATCCGGTCTCCCTGGTCGCCACAGTCGGCTGGCCGCCCCCTGCCCCGGCCCGGCCGCCGGCACTATACGGGCGGGCCCGGGGAAGGGTCGGGATAGGGCCCGCACCGCCAACGCATGGAGGAAACCGTGGACATCGTCGATCCGGCCGTCAGCGACTACCTTCTCGCGCACTGCACGCCCGCCGACGAGCTGCTGCGTGAGCTGGCCGCCGAGACCCAGGCGGCGTTCCCCGACCCCGCGGGCATGCAGGTCTCGCCCGACGAGGGACAGCTGCTGACCATGCTCACCCGGCTGGTCGGGGCGCGGCACGCCGTCGAGGTGGGGGTGTTCACCGGCTACTCGTCGATCTGCATCGCCCGTGGCCTGGCCGCCGGCGGCCGTCTGCTGGCCTGCGACATCAGCGAGGACTGGACCTCGCTGGCCCGCCGCTACTGGCAGCGGGCCGGCCTCGCCGAGCAGATCGAGCTGCGGATCGCTCCCGCGCTCGACACTCTGCGGGCGCTGCCCGCCGACCCGGTCATCGACCTGGCGTTCATCGACGCCGACAAGGGCAGCTACCCGCTCTACTACGAGGAGCTGGTCACCCGGCTGCGACCCGGCGGCCTGATCGTGCTCGACAACGTGCTGCAGGGAGGCACGGTGGCCGACCCGGCTTATCAGGGCAGGTCCACGGTGGTCATGCGCCGGATGAACGAGATCATCGCCAGCGACGACCGGGTCGACTCGGTGATGCTGCCGGTGCGTGACGGCGTGACGCTGGCCCGCAGGCGCTGACCAGCAGGTCGCTCGACCGCAGCTGCCCCTTCCGCGCTAGCCCTCCGCCCGGCGGCGGATCCCGGCGAACAGATCGTCCTCGGGCACCGGCGCGCCGGTCCGGTCGGTGGCCCGGATGAAGCTCTCCTGGCCGAACACCTCGACCGCCAGGTCGGGCGGTACCTTGCTGAACCACGAGTCGCGGATCTGGCTGTGGTGCGCCAGCAGCGCCGCGCGCTTGCGCTCCAGGACCGGGCGAATGTCGACGTTGGTGGTGATCCGCTGCTCCCGGTCCTTGATCTGGCGCAGCATCTCCTCGTCGATCTGGCGCACGTCGGGAACGTCCGCGCCCTGCTCGCGCAGCGCGTCCCACAGCTTGCGCCAGCTGCTGCGGCGCATGGCCGTGAGGTAGAGCTTGTCCGGGATCCCGGTCGCCGCCGCCGCGGCCTGCGCGCACCGGCTGGCATGCAGGTGGTCGGGGTGCTGATAGGCACCCAGGTCGTCATAGGTGATCAGGACCTGCGGCCGGTAGCGCTCGATCAGGCCGCCGATGCGCGCCGCGACGACGTCTTGCGGCACGTTGCAGAACGCGTCCGGGCGGGATTTGTACTCCCAGTCCGGCATGCCTGAGTCGTGGTAGCCGAGCAGCTCGAGATCGGAAACCGCCAGGTGCTTGCAGGCTTCCCTGAGCTCGGCAAGCCTGATCTGCGCCACGGCCTGCTCCTCGTGGCCGTCCTCGCCCGGCTTCACCCCGTCGAGCGTGTCGCCGAATTCGCCGTTCGTGCAGGTCACAAGCACGGTCCGGATGCCCTCGTCGGCATACCGGGCGAGCACGCCGCCAGTGCTCGAGGACTCGTCGTCGGGGTGCGCGTGCACCGCCATCAGGGTGAGAGTGTCCGCCATGCCTTCAAGCCTGCCCGATCGCCGACCGTGACCGCGCCATAGGGGTCACGCCGGCGCGGTCCTGGGTGACCGATCTCACCCCGGTCCTGGCCCCCGGCCCAGATGCCGCCGCGACGGCGGAGTGATCTGATGGAAGGGACGACAGGGAGGCCACTGGTGACTGGTGCGACGGACAGGGTCCGAGAGCTGAGCCCGCTGCCGATCTGGGTCGCCCCCATGGCGGGCGGCCCGTCCACGCCTGGCCTGGTGGCCGCGGCCGCTCGGGCGGGCGGGCTCGGCTTCCTGGCCGGCGGCTACAAAAATGCTGCCGCCCTGCGAGCCGACATGGACGAGGTGTGCGCCGCGGGCGCGACCACCTTCGGGGTCAACCTCTTCGTGCCGGGCGCACCGGCGGCCGACCCGAGCGCCGTCGCATCCTACGTCACGTCGCTGCGCCGGGAGGCGGAGCGGTCAGGGGCCGAGCCCGGCGAGCCGTCCTGGGATGACGACGGCTGGCCGGACAAGATCGCCCTGCTGCTGGAGGAGCCGCCGCCTGTGGTCAGCTTCAGCTTCGGCTGCCCCCCGTCCGACGTGACCGCCGGGTTCCGGCGCCGCGGCACGCTGGTGGGAATCACCGTCACCAGCGCGGGCGAGGCGGACCTGGCGGTGCGGGCCGGCGCCGACTG
>JASHUI010000314.1:0-4650 GCA_030040095.1 Streptosporangiaceae bacterium
TGCACGCCCGGGTGCCGGGCCTGCTGCGGACCGGCCGGACCGAGCGGCAGGTCGCCGCCGATATCGCCGACGCGATCATCGAGGAGGGTCACGCCCGGGTCGACTTCACGATCGTCGGGTCGGGTCCGAACGCGGCCAGCCCCCATCACGAGATCTCGGACCGGGTCCTGGCCGCGGGGGACGCCGTAGTGGTGGACATCGGCGGGACCATGCCCAGCGGCTACTGCTCGGACTGCACCAGAACCTACGTGATCGGCACGCCGCCGCCGCAGTTCGCCGCGTACTACCGGGTGCTGCAGGAGGCGCAGCAGGCGGCGTGCGCCGCCGTGCGGCCCGGGGTGAGCGCGGAGGCCGTCGACGCCGCCGCCCGCGAGCCGATCACCGCCGCGGGCTACGGCGCGTACTTCGTGCACCGGACCGGCCACGGGATCGGCCTGGAATGCCACGAGGACCCCTACATCGTGTCCGGGAACGCCGAGCCGCTGCTGCCGGGGATGGCGTTCTCCATCGAGCCCGGCATCTACCCGGGCCCGCACGGCGCCAGGATCGAGGACATCGTGGTCTGCACCGAGCAGGGATACGAGCGCCTGAACAACGCCGGCCGCGACCTGGTCTGCGTCGACGCCGAGGCGGGTGAGGGATGAAAACGGAACGCGAGTGCGTCGACGAGGACGCCCGGGCCCTGTTCGGGCTGACCAGCGAGCTGGCCGACGCGGAGCTGCGGCCCCGGGTCGAGGCGGCCGAGCGGGACGGGCAGTTCCCGCGCGAGGTGTTCCGGACTCTCGGCCGGTCCGGCCTGCTCGGGCTGCCCTACCCGGAGCAGTTCGGCGGCGGCGGCCAGCCGTACCAGACCTACCTCCAGGTGATCGAGGAGCTGGCCGCGGCCTGGCTGACCGTCGGGCTCGGCATCAGCGTCCACACGCTCACCTGCTACCCGCTGGCCATCGCCGGCACGCCGGAGCAGCAGCGGCGCTGGCTGCCGGAGATGGTCGGCGGGGAGCAGCTCGGCGCCTACTGCCTGTCCGAGCCGGCCAGCGGCTCGGACGCGGCGGCGGTGCGCACCGCGGCCGAGGCGGACGGGCCCGACTACGTGGTGAACGGGGTCAAGGCCTGGATCTCACATGCCGGCCAGGCCGACTTCTATACCCTGTTCGCGCGCACGTCCGGCGAGCCCGAGGGCCCGCACCGGGCACACGGGATCAGCTGCCTGCACGTCCCGGCGCAGACGCCGGGGATTTCGGCCGGCGCGCCGGAGCACAAGATGGGCATGCGCTCCTCGGTCACCGCCCAGATGCTGTTCGACGGCGCCCGGGTGCCGGCCCGGCACCTGGTCGGCGAGGAGGGCAAGGGGTTCGCCCTCGCGCTGGCCGCGCTGGACGCGGGGCGCCTCGGCATCGCCGCGTGCGCCACCGGGGTGGCCCAGGCGGCGCTGGACGTCGCGGTCGGCTGGGCCACGCAGCGGCGCCAGTTCGGCCGGCCTGTGGCGGACTTCCAGGGCCTGTCGTTCCTGCTCGCGGACATGGCCACGGCGGTGACGGCCGCCCGCGCCCTGTACCTGTCGGCGGCCCGCCGCAAGGACGCCGGCCTGCCCTACGGCCCGCAGGCCGCGATGGCCAAGCTGTTCGCCAGCGACGCCGCCATGCGGGTCACCACGGACGCCGTGCAGGTACTCGGCGGGTACGGCTACGTCGAGGACTTCCCGGCCGCGCGGCTGATGCGCGAGGCCAAGGTGCTGCAGATCGTCGAGGGCACCAACCAGATCCAGCGGATGGTGATCGGCCGGTCGCTGACCAGGCCGGCCGGCTGACGCCGGCCGCTAGGCGCCCGGCTCGCCCAAGCCGACCGACAGCCCGGACTCGGGGTCGAAGAACTGCAGGTTCGACGTGTCCACCGCAAGCTCGGCCGGCTGGCCCGGCCGGACCGCGCTGCGCGCGGCCACCCGGGCGGTCCACAGCGACCTGCCCCCGGCCATCGGGATAACCGCGTCCTCGTCATCGGCCACGGCCTGGGTGATGCTGGCGTGCTGGACCTGGGGAGCGTCGACGCTGAACAGCACGTGGATCTCGCTGCCGAGGTCCTCGGTCACGTTGGCCGTCACCGGCATCCGCGCCCATGCCGCGTCGGCCAGGCTGGCGTCCTCGAAGTCCGACGGCCTGATGCCCAGGATCAGTTCCCTCCCGAAGTACCGGTCCAGGCCGGGGCGCGCCGCGAGCAGGGACGGGGGCACCGGGAGCCGGTGATCGGCGAAGGTGACCGCCGGGCCGTGGTCGCGGACCAGCCGCGCGGTGACGAAGTTCATCGCCGGCGACCCGATGAAGCCGGCCACGAAGAGGTTCACCGGGGCGTTGAACAGCGCCTGCGGCGTGTCGGCCTGCTGCAGCCTGCCGTCGCGCAGCACGCAGACCCGCTGCCCGAGGGTCATCGCCTCGACCTGGTCGTGGGTGACGTACACGGTGGTCACCCCGAGGCGCTCGTGCAGCTGGGACAGCGAGGCGCGCATGGACACCCGCAGTTTCGCGTCCAGGTTGGACAGCGGCTCGTCCATCAGGAACGCCTGCGGCTCGCGGACGATGGCCCGGCCCATGGCCACCCGCTGCCGCTGGCCGCCGGACAGCGCGGCCGGCTTGCGCTTGAGGTAGTCCTCCAGGCCGAGCATGGTGGCGACCTCGGTCACCCTGCGCCTGATCTCGTCCTTCGGCGTCTTGCGCTGCTGCAGGCCGAAGGCCAGGTTCTGCTCCACGGTCATGTGCGGGTAGAGGGCGTAGTTCTGGAACACCATCGCGATGTCGCGATCCTTGGGCGGCAGGTCGTTGACGACCCGGCCGCCGATCGAGATGGTCCCGGCGGTGATCTCGTCCAGCCCGGCGATCGACCGCAGCGCGGTCGACTTCCCGCATCCGGACGGCCCGACCAGCACCATGAACTCGCCGTCCGCGATGTCCAGGGTGAGCCCGTCCACCGCCTTCACGCCGCCCGGAAAGACCTTGTCCACGTGGTCCAGGACGATCTGCGCCATCCGGTCAGCCACCTCTGCTTTGCCCGTGTTTGCCGGGAGCGTACCCCGCCGACTTCCCGGTGTTAAGACCGGCGGCCGGGGCGTTACGAAGGCGTAAACGCCGATACCAGGCTGTTATCGCTGGGTCCGGGCTACCGTATCGGGGTGGAGGAGACCAATCGCACCATCATCTCGCTGCTGACCCGCGACGGCCGGATGAGCTTCACCGAGCTGGCCAAGCGCACCGGGCTGTCGGTTTCGGCCGCGCAGCAGCGCGTGCGCCGCCTGGAACACCGCGGCGTGATCAGGGGATACGCGGCCGTCATCAACCCCGACGACGCCGGGCTGCCGCTGACCGCGTTCGTCTCCATCAAGCCGTTCGACCCGGCCGCCACGGACGACGCGCCGCAGCGGCTGTCGCACCTGTCCGCGATCGAGGCCTGCCACAGCGTGGCGGGGGAGGAGAGCTACATACTCAAGGTGCGGGTCGGCTCCCCGGCGGAGCTGGAGAACCTGCTGCAGGAGATCCGGTCGGCGGCCAGCGTGTCCACGCGCACCACGATCGTCTTGAGCACCCCGTACGAGAACCGCCCGCCGGACCTGGGAGCAAACCTGTGAGCGGGCCGGCCGTACGGCAGGCCCGCTAGGAGGCGACCGCGAACACCCGGAGCCGCTCGGGCGCCCCGGCCGCCACGCTGCCGGCCACGATCATCGCGGTGCCCTGATGCAGGTCGGCCGCCGTGGCCAGCTCCTCCGCCGGCACCGATACCACGGTCGCGCCGCACAGCAGCGCATGGTCGATCAGCGTGCTGTAGGAGCGGCCGTCGCCGGCCGGCGGGGCGGCCAGGACGACGTCCTGCGCGCAGATCCCGCCCTCGGCCTCCAGCTCGCGCAGCAGGCCGGACAGCTCCTGATGGCTGAGCGGCGCGGGGCCGAGCATCCCGTCGGGCCGCCGGGCGTAGGGCAGCAGGGCTGGGTCGTGCGGCCGCCCCGTAGCCGGCCGCAACGTGCCCATCCCGAGCAGGCAGCTGAACTGGGTCGTGCCCGCGGCCTCGCCGAACGAGATCACCTGCCGCACCCAGGAGCGGTCCGCCGCCGCCAGCGCGGCGGCGGCCAGCGGCGGCGCGGTCAGCAGCATCCGCGCCCCGCAATCGGCGAGCTGCCCGGCCATCTCCGGCACGGTCAGCACCGCGGCCAGCGGCGTGGGCACGCCGCCCGCCGCCCGTATCGCGTGCACGGCCAGCACATAGCAGGCCGCGTCGGGAACGCACACGCCGACGACGTCCGAGGGCTGCAGCCCGCGCCAGGCCAGCCCGGCCGCGGCGGACTGCACCGTGACCGCGAGCTCCGCGTAGCTCCACGACCGGCCGGCGGGGCCTTCGACGAGGGCGCGGTGCTCTCCGCGGGACGGCGCCACGGCCAGCAGCCGCTGGGTGACCGTGACCTCGCCGAGCGGCGCCTCTGTGCCCATCGTCATCGACCGGCCACCTCCGGTTCAGCCAGGCTGGATCCGTTGCCCGACGTTACGGCCGGACGCCCGCGGGCCGCATCGTCAGGACTATGTAGTCCGGTATGTATCCGGGTCCGGCCGAGCGCCGCGGGGGACCTGGCCGCGGCCGGCCACCCCCCTCCTGGTGGCCGGAGTACCGGCTAGG
>JASHUI010000315.1:0-6496 GCA_030040095.1 Streptosporangiaceae bacterium
TTGTCGGAATGGCACAGCCCGGCCGCGTAGAACTTCACCCGGACCTCGTGCGCCTTCGGCTCGTCCAGCTCCAGGTCGGCGATCTCCCAGCCCAGATGCGGGCCACGGGCGATCGCGGCGCGCGTCGTGATGCTCATCGCTCAGAGGCTCCTAATGCTCGTGGATGATCACGCCGCGGATGTTCTTGCCGTCCAGCATGTCCTGGTAGCCCTGGTTGACCTCGTCCAGCCGGTACCGGCGGGTGATCAGCTCATCCAGCTTGAGGTCCCCCGACCGGTACAGCCCCAGCAGCCGCGGCACGTCCACCAGCGGATTGCAGGCGCCGTAGATCGCGCCCTGGATCCGCCGCTGGTAGCCGATCAGCATCCCCGGGTTCTCGTCGACCGAGCCGTTGCCGACCGCGGTGATCGTGACCTGCCCGGCCTTGCCCACCGCCTGGATCGCGTCGTGGATCACCTCGTCATGCAAGATCCCGACCGTGATGATCGCGTGATCGGCCAGCTCTCCCCACGTCGTCTCGACGATGAACTCGTGCGCCTCCTTCGCGGTCGCGAACGTGTGCGTCGCCCCGAACACCGCCGCCATCTCGCGCTTGAACGCCACCGGGTCCACCACCACCACGTTCTTCGCCCCGGCCAGCGCGGCACCCTGCACCGCGTTGCTGCCCACGCCCCCCGCCCCGTAGATCACCACCGTCTGCCCCGGCCGCACCCCGGCCGCGTGCACCGCCGACCCCCACCCGGTCGGCACCCCGCAGGAGACCAGCGCGGCGACGTCGAACGGGATGTCATCGGGGATGGGGATGCAGGAGAACTCCGACACCACGGTGTACTGCGAGAACGTGCCCAGCACGCACAGCCCGCCGAAGTCCTCGCCGCCCTGGTGGAACCGGAACGTCCCGTCAGGGAACTCCCCGGTGGCCGCGTTCTTGCCCTCGTCGCACAGGTTTTGCCGGCCGGTCGAGCAGTACCGGCACGCCCCGCACGCCGGGATGAACGAGCAGACCAGATGGTCGCCCAGCTTGACCCGGGTCACCCCTGGGCCCACCGCGTCCACCACCCCGGCGCCCTCGTGCCCGCCGACGACGGGGAACCGCATCCGCGCGTCGCCTTTCTGTATGTGGTCGTCGGAGTGGCACAGCCCGGCCGCGTAGAACTTGATCCGGACCTCGTTGGCCTTCGGCTCGTCGAGTTCGAGGTCGGTGATCTCCCACGGCCGACCCGGCGCACGGCACACCGCAGCCCGAGTCATCATGCTCAAAATGGGACCCCTTTCCTCCGGCGCCCGCCATACCCCTTTTCACTTCGCGGAAGACAAAGCCGGGCCAGCGGCTTCTATGACGCGGAAGGGCATGTTCCCCGTCGCCGGCCAGCGTGCTAACTTCCGCGACATCTGGTCGGTGGAAGGGCAGAGCGTGATCGACAAGCTCCGTGACGACGTGATGTCCGTGCTCGGCGTGGTTCCGTCGGGCGCCTCGCTGGCCGTCGGGGGCTTCGGTAGCTCGGGCCGCCCGGACACGCTCCTTGACGCCCTGTGCGATCTGGACCGCCGCGACCTGCACCTGATCGTGAACAACGTCGGCAGCGACTTCACCGGCGTCGGCCGGATGCTGGCCGAGGGCCGCATCCGCAGGCTGACCGCGTCGTTCCCGGTGCTGCCGGAGTTCTACGACGAGTACTTCGCCGGCCGGGTCGAGCTGGAACTCGTGCCCCAGGGCACGCTGGCCGAACGGCTGCGGGCCGGCGGGGCCGGCATCCCGGCTTTCTACACGCCCACCAGCGCGGGCACGATGCTGTCCGACGGAACGTTCCCGCTGCGCTACGCCGGCGTCGGCGCGATCGCGGAGTGCCTTCCCGAACGCGAGGTCCGCTACTTCGGTGGTCGCGAACACGTGCTCGAGTACGGCATCGTCGCCGACTTCGGCCTGGTCAAGGCGTTCCAGGGGGACCGCAAGGGGAACCTGCGGTTCCACCTCTCGGCCCGGAACTTCAACCCGCTGGCCGGCATGTCGGGCCGCCGGGTGTTCGCGGAGATCCAGCAGCTGGTCGAGGTGGACGAGCTGCACCCGGACGACGTCCACCTGCCCGGCGTGTTCGTCGACGACGTGCTGCTCGCCTCCGACACCTCGCCCAGGCCAGCGACGATCGCGGGCGTGTCCTCATGACGTCGACGATCGGCGCGGTCGGCACTCCGGGGGGCACCGGGCTGAGCCGGGAAGGCATCGCCCAGCGGCTGGCGCGGGACCTGAAGGACGGCTACGTCGTCAACCTGGGCGTGGGCATCCCGCTGCTGGTTCCGCGGTTCATCCCGGCGGGCGCCGAGGTCATCCTGCACGCCGAGAACGGCATACTGGGCCTCGGGCCGGCGCCGCCCGCGGGGCGGGAGGATCCCGACCTGACCGACGCGGGCAAGCAGCCGGCCACCCTGATCAGCGGGGCGGCGATCGTGGACTCCGCGATGTCGTTCGCGATAGTCCGGGGCGGCCACCTGGACGTGGCCGTGCTCGGCGCGCTGCAGGTCTCGGCCGAGGGGGACCTGGCGAACTGGTACGTCCCCGGCAAGAACCCGGCCGTCGGCGGCGCGATGGACCTGGTGGCGGGCGCCCGCGAGGTGTGGGCCGTGATGGAGCACGTCGACCGGTCCGGGCGGCCCAAGCTCGTCGAGCGGTGCACGTTCCCGCTGACCGGGCGGCGGGTGGTCACCCGGATATACACCGATCTCGCGGTGTTCCATGTGGTCGACGGGCAGCTGCGGCTGAAGGAACTCACGCCTGGCGTCGCGCCCGACGCCGTCCGGGCCCGGACCGAAGCCCGGTACGTGGAGGACCTGTAGTGGACGTCAGCGCCCTCGCCGCGATCGACGTGCACACCCACGTGCACCGCTCCGTTCGCGCCGGCCCGGAGGCGGCCGCCGGCAACGCGGACATGGGCGCCTACTTCGGGATCGGGTCCATGCGGCACTACACGGTGCCCGAGCTGGCCGACTACTACCGCCGGCTCAACATGGCCTGCGTCGCGTTCACGATCGACACCATGTCACGGACCGGCACCGATCCGGAGCCGGACAACGTCGAGATCGCCGAGCTCGCCGCCGAGCACGCGGACGTGATCATCCCGTTCGCGAGCGTCGACCCGGCCCGGGGCGCGGCGGGGGTGCGGCTGGCCCGGCGGCTGGCCGCCGACTACGGGGTCCGGGGGTTCAAGTTCCATCCCAGCGCGCAGGGCTTCTACCCGAACGACCGCGCCGCCTACCCGCTGTACGAGGTGATCGCCGAGCACGGCCTGGTGGCCCTGTTCCACACCGGCCAGACCGGGGCCGGGGCGGGCACGCCCGGCGGCGGCGGCATCCGGCTGAAGTACGCCAACCCGCTCTACCTCGACGACGTCGCGGCGGACTTCCCGGACCTGGACATCATCCTCGCCCACCCGTCGTTCCCCTGGCAGGACGAGGCGCTGTCGGTCGCCACGCACAAGCCGCGGGTCTACATCGACCTGTCCGGCTGGTCGCCGAAGTATTTCCCGCCCCAGCTCACGCGGTACGCCAACACGCTGCTGCGGGACCGGGTGCTGTTCGGCTCGGACTTCCCGGCCATCACCCCGGAGCGGTGGATCAGCGATTTCGAGAACCTGGACATCAAGCCGGAAGTCCGGCCCCTGATCATGAAGGAGAACGCCGCCCGGCTGCTCGGCCTGGCCGGCTGACGCTCACCCGGGGTCCGGCGGCGGCTGATACGCGGGCGTCTCGTCCAGAACGATCAGCGGCAGCGGCCCGGCCAGGTCGTCGGGCGCCGCCGGGGCGTAGGCGAAGTTCTTGGCCCGGGCGCCTCCGTCGACCACCAGGTCGATGCCGGTGATCAGCCGGGCGTAGTCCGAGCACAGCCAGGCCACGGCGTGGCCGATGTCGGTCGGCGTGCCGGTCGTGCCCATCGGGATCATCGGGGCCCGCTGGCCGGCCCACCGGGTGGGCCGGCGCCACGGCTCGTCTCCGGTGGGCCCGCCGAGCCCGCCGCCGCGCTGGTTCAAGATCCCGCCCGGACTCAGCCCGGCCCTGGCCCGTTCCGCGATCAGCTCGGGGTTGTCCGGGTTGGGCGCGGTCGGGGTGAAGCTGTTGACCCGGATGCCGTACGGGGCCAGATCCATGGCGGCGGCCCGGACGAAGTTGTTCACCCCGCCCTTGTTGAACGCGTAGGCGATGATGCCCGGCGACGAGGTCCAGCCGTTGGACGAGGAGATGCACACGATGGAGCCCTTGATCCCGCGCTCGGCCATCGACCGGCCCACGTGCTTGGTGTTGAGGAAGTAGCCCAGTGACGAGACCCGCACCGCCCGCTCGAAGAACTCGGCGCTCTCGTCGAGCACGCCCCGGCCGCCGAGCAGCGCGGCGTTGTTGACCAGGATGTCGATGTGCCCCCAGCGTTCGAGCACCTCGCCGACGTAGCGCCGCACGGCGGGCTCGTCGGTGACGTCGCCCGCCGCGGCCATCGCCTCGCCGCCGTTGCGCTCGATCCGGGCCAGGCACGCCTTGATGGCCGACTCGTCCACGTCGTTGCAGGCCACCCTGGCGCCGTATCTGGACAGGGCCAGCGCTATCCCGCTGCCGATGTTCGGCCCGACGCCGGTGACCAGGGCCACCTTGCCCTCCAGCGAGATCTCCACCGCTACCCCTCTTCCTGCGGCTGGCGGGCCCACGCGACCGGAACCGAACGCCCCGACCACGGGGCCCAGCCGAACGGCCGGAACACCATCGACATCGCGGCGTTGGCCGCGCCCGCGACCACGATCGGGATGTCCCCGGCCGCCGGCAGCATCGGGAACCGGCCGTCCGCCGGGCCGCCGTCCGCCTCGATCTTGCCCGCCGCGATCAGGTCGGCCCGGTCGCGCACCGCGTGCTCGAACAGCCACTGCTGCACGTCGGCCCGGCTGTACCCGGCGTTCCCGAACAGCTGGGCGTGCTCCGGGCCCAGGACCAGGCCGCCGCTGGAGTGCGCGCCGCCGACGAAGGCGCCCATCCGGGCCAGCGTGTCGGCCAGGTCACGGAGCACGGCCTCGGCGCTGTCGGTCTGCCGGTTGTCCACGTACTCACAGGTCCTGATCAGCACGGCCGAGACCGCGTCGAGGCCCGGCGGGACGCCCCCGGCCACGCTGAGCGGCTCCCACGGAGACAGCTCCTCGTTCTCTCCCAGGCATATCGACCACCGCCCGGGCAGGCCCTGGGTGGCCTGCTCGAGCTGCTGCGGCTTGATGCCGTACCCGTTGCGCACGATCAGCCCGATGGCCCGGGCGATCGTCGCGTTCGCGCGGAATCCCGGGCCGAAGACGCCGCCCGCGCAGTTGATGCCCAGCCGCGCCCGGACCGGGCCGTTCACCACGATGAGCGGGGCCGGCCCGCTGGTGGACTGCCAGGCTCCGCGGACCGACCGCTCCAGGTTCACGGCCTCCCAGGCGGCCAGGACCACGGGGAAGTACTCGGGCCTGCAGCCCGCCATGATCGCGTTGGCCGCGGCCTGAGCCACGGTGACGCTGCGGCCCAGGTGGGGCACGGAGCTGATGATCTCCGCGCCGTCCCGGTCGGTGGTGGCCAGGCACGCCTCGATGTCGGCCTGGGTGGCGGGCACCACCGGGAGCCCGTCGGTCCATCCCTGCTCGTAGCAGTACTCGATGACGGCCTTGGCCTGCTCGACCGGATCGCCCGTGATGCTCTCGGACACTGCCGTCGTCTCCTCTCGCTGCAGGCGACGTTACGGCCGCCGCGCGCCCGGCAGCCAGGTGACTTCCGCGACGCGGAACGAGAAGCGTCACACCGGGTAGGGGTCGGCGCTGACGCTGTAACGGCGGCCGGCGGGGGTGGTCCAGACCAGGACGCCTGGCTCCGGCTGGGCCAGGTGCCAGCCGGGGGCCTGCTTGCACTGGTGGTGCCGGCGGCAGAGCGGATGAAGGTTGCACTCGCAGGTCCGCCCGCCGATATGGAACGGGATGGTGTGGTCGTCGTCGGCTCGCCTGGCGGGCCGCCGGCAGCCGGGGAACCCGCACCGGGGGCTGCGGATCTTGATCCGGTGGCGGAGTTTGTGGCTGGGCTGGTAGGTGGCGGACTCGTAACGGTGGGCGCAGCTGCCGGTCTCGATCGGGGTGATCGTGATGGCAGCGAGCCAGGCTCGTTGGCTGGTGGCGGTGTGACCGCCGGGGGGTCCTGGTCCGGCGCGGGCGCAGCCGTGGGCGATGGGGCGGCCGTCGGGGGTGGTGAGGGTGAGACACCAGCGGGTGGCGGGGTCTCGGGCCAGGGCGTCGGCGAGCTGGCGGCAGGTGGCGGCGTCGGCGGGTCCGGCGGCGCCGGTGCCAGAGATGTCGCCGGGGGTGTCGGTCAGGCCGAGCCAGCTGGTGGCAGGCATGGTCAGGTTGATCCCGGACGGCGCGGCGGGCACCGGGCCGGGCGGCGCGCCGGGGTCCGGGCCGGGGGGCGGCAGGAGGGAGGGCAGGGGCTGGCCGGTGGCGGTGTGCTG
>JASHUI010000316.1:0-2973 GCA_030040095.1 Streptosporangiaceae bacterium
CTGCGCTGCTCCAGGTCGTCTGCGAGCGGTTCTGGAACTCGCTTCCCGCTGACCTGAGCGTCATCACCTCGCGCGACGTCCGGGCGTATGCCGACGCGGACCAGGCGCTGGCCGCGCACTGCGGCAGCATCATCGCCGCGGTCGCCGACGAGCACCGCCTGAAGGCGGCGCGGCTGCGGTCCTGGCTGACCGCCACCTTCGTGACCGAGCACGGTACCTGCGGGACCGTGTCCGAGGGCGTGACGGAGACGGCCGGGATGCCGAACGCGGTGCTGCGCGACCTGGAGGACCGGCACCTGCTGACCTCGGAGCGGCGGTCGGGGTCGCGGTGGCACCAGCTGCTCAGCGAGCGTCTGATCGAGCCGCTGCGGCACGCGGAGGTCGACCGCCTCCCGCCCGTCGACCTCGACGCATACTTCAAGGCGGCCGAGCGCGCGCTGACTCGCGGCGACCTCGGCCGGGCCGAGTGGTACGCCGCGGAGATCCTGGGTGCCGCAAGCCCGGGGGATTTCCGGCTCCGCGCCGAGACGCATTCGCTGCTCGGCAACCTCGCCTACGAGCGGGGCAAGCCCGCCGACGCCGAAGGTTACTACCGGGAGGCGGCCCGGCTGTTCGAGGCGGCGAGGGATACCGGGGCCGTGGCGCGCGAACTCGCCGCGGTCGGGCAGACGCTGCTGGCTCAGGGACGGGTCAGCGACGCCGTCGACGAACTGGAGGCCGCCGTCCGCCGGCTCCCGAACGACCTGGTCGTGCAGGCGGAGCTGGCCTGGGCCCACTGGCAGCTGGGCGAGGCCGGCGCGGCCGAGGCCATTTTCACCGACATCCTCTCCGTCGACGCCGGGAATGCCAGCGCGCTGCGCGGGCGCGGCGAGATTCTCGCCGATATGGGCAAGGGCCGGGAGGCGATGCGCGACCTGAGCCGCACCGCGCCGTACGACAAGCCGTCCACCCGCGCCGCGCGCGGGCTGGCCCTGGCCGAGCTCGGGGACCACGGGAGCGCGATCAAGGAAATCGAGGCCGCCCGGGCTCAGGCCCCCCAGAACGGCCCGGTGCTCCTGTACGCCGCGCGGGCCGAGGCGCTGAACGGCGACAAGGCCGCCGCCGCCGAGCTGGCCGAGCAGGCGATCCACGCCACCGACCCGCCGCTGCCGCTGCACCAGCACGACGTGGCGCTGAAGCTGGCTGACCTGCGTGAGGACCGGGCGTAGTTCATTCCCCGGCCCTGGCTATCGCCGTGTTCCTGAACGCCTCGACGGCCGCGTTGAACGAGGCGAAGTCGGGGCTGGGCATGACGTTGTTGGCCATGTCGGTGTTCTCTATCGCCGCCGCGGCGAGTTCGGTCGCCGCGGACCCCAGCGTCTGCGCCGGCCCGGCCAGGTCGGTGGCCAGGAACGCGACCTTGGCCGCGCGCACCTGAACGTCGGCCGCGCTGCTCCTGATCTCGGTCAGCCGGGTGGGCATCTCGCTGCCGACGTACATCGCCGTGTTCGCCACCCGTGTCCGCAGGTCGGCGGCCGCGCCCAGCAGCTCGACGTAAGCCTGCTGCCTGGCGTTCTCGCCGCGTTCCTGGCGGTCCAGGCGGGCCTGGTGGCTGTCCCGCCAGACGGTGGCGATCTGCGGCGTGGCCGCCCCAATGGCCCCGGTGGCCCCGGTAATCAATGCCACGTATATGGAAACATCCGTCACGCGAACATTCTGCCCGCAAAGGTGCGTTCCCGGGCCGAATGGATACCCGTGCCGGTCAGCAGGCGCTTGTCGGCGGCGCGGGGACCGTAGGAGGCCAGGGCGACCGGCACGCCGAGCGCCCGTTCGACGGTCGCGATCCAGCCGCCGGCGGCCTCCTCATAAACCGGCCGGGCGCGCAGCAGCCGCCGGGTCAGCGCCTCCTGGGCGGCCAGGTCACCAGGCGGCCGGGCGGGCAGCCGGGTGATCACGCTCCCGTCGACGCGGTAGCCGCGGCAGACCCGCAGCTCGGGGTGACGGGCCGCCGTGTCGAGGTGGGTGAGCGCGAGCACGTCCGCGCCGGAGGCGACGTCCAGCCCGTACCGCAGTGCCACCGGGTCCAGGTGACCGGTGCGGAACCGGCCCTGCCACGGGCCGTGTGCGTTATGAAATTCCGTAATTTCGAGCGAGGGGTCCTCGGTCACCATCGGGCCCGGGCCATGCCTGGTCTGATAGCAGCGCAGGACCGCGATCCGCAGCGCGGTCGCGCCGGCCTCGGCGAGCAGGACGCCGGCGTTCCGGAACGTCGTCGTTGACCAGGTCGTGTACGGGTGGAAGCCGTGCCACTCGTCGAGCAGGACCCCCTGCGCGCCCTCGAACGCGGCCGGCCCCTCGCGCAGCAGCCGGGCCAGGTGCGCGGGCCC
Source organism: Streptosporangiaceae bacterium (assembly GCA_030040095.1). Classification (GTDB taxonomy): domain Bacteria; phylum Actinomycetota; class Actinomycetes; order Streptosporangiales; family Streptosporangiaceae; genus JASHPR01. The sequence continues at coordinate 2,367 of JASHUI010000316.1, forward strand.
GGTCAGCCGCACCCGCCGGGCGAACTCGAGGTACGCCGCGGCCACGTCGGCGGCCGGCGGCGCGCCGAGCGGCCCGAGCTCATCCTCCAGGCGTTCCTTCAAGGTCGTGAGTTTTTGAACGAGCCGTCTCGGGGTCATGCAGTCCGCGGCCCGCGGCGCGTCCGCCGGGTGATCAAGGGCGTACCTTGCCGTCTCGCCGATACCCATCCCGCACGACCCGTGCCGGCCGCCGCCGCGGGCCAGTTCCCGCGCCCGGCCCGCCGCCGCGTGGTAGGGCGTGGTCAGCAGCGCGGCGGCGTCGACGGTGAGCCGGTCGAGCGCGTCCGGGACGCCGACCGTCGCCAGGTGGGCGGCCTCGGCGGCGAGGGCGAGCGGGTCGACCAGCATGAACCGGGACAGGTGCGTGCGCACGCCGGGGGTGAACGTGCCGGAGCCGAACTGGGCGAAGGTGTGGTGCCGCCCGTCGTCGGTCACGACGTTGTGGCCGGCCTGCGCACCGCCGTTGAACCGGACGACGGTGGCGACCGGCTCCGCGTCCTGGCGGGCGCAGAGCCAGTCCACCACGGTGCCCTTGCCCGCGTCGCCGTACCCGAGGTCGACGACGACG
>JASHUI010000317.1:0-4016 GCA_030040095.1 Streptosporangiaceae bacterium
CCGTACGCGGCCTCCAAGGTGGCGGGCGACAAGCTGGCCGAGTCCTACCACCTGAGCTTCGGGATGCCCGTGGTCACGCTGCGGCCGTTCAACACCTTCGGCCCGCGCCAGTCGACCCGGGCCGTGATCCCGCAGATCATCACCCAGCTGGCCAGCGGCTCCAAGCAGCTGATGCTGGGCGCGCTCGATCCGACCCGTGACTTCTCCTACGTCCTCGACACCGTCGGGGCGTTCATCACGCTCGGCGAGGCGCCGGCGTCCGCGGTGATCGGCGAGCTGTTCAACTGCGGTCCGGGCGACGACATCGCGATCGGCAAGCTGGCTGAGGATATCGCCAGACTTATGGAGGTCGATGCCGATATCGTGGAGGACCCGAAGCGGCTGCGTCCCAAGGACTCCGAGGTGATGCGGCTGGTGTGCGACGCGACCAAGCTGCGCGAGCGCACCGGGTGGCGACCTCGGTACACCAGGGACGACGGGCTGCGCGAGACCATTGACTGGTTCCGCGAGCCCGCTAACCTGGCCCGGTTCAAGGTCGGCGAGTACCACCAGTAGTCGGGAGGAGAGACCGGCGCGATGCGGCTGCTGATCCTCGGCGCGAGCGGGTTCCTCGGAGGCCACCTCTGGCGTCAGGCCACGGCGGCCGGCGTCGAGGTGATCACCGCGGGCCGGTCCCCGATGCCGCGGTCGCCCGCGCACCACCGGCTGGACCTGGCGAGCGGTGACCCCGGCCCGGTCGCGGACATCATCGCCTCGGTGGCGCCGGACGTGATCGCCAACTGCGCGGGCGCGACCGTCGGCGCTGCGGACGCGCTGGCCGCGGCCAACATCACCGGTCCTTACACGCTGGTCAGGGCGATGCAGCTGGCCGGGACGCCGGTCCGGCTCGTGCACCTGGGCTCGGCGGCCGAGTATGGCGGCGCCGAGCCTCCGCGGCCGCTCGACGAGTCGGCGCCGCCGCGGCCTGGCGCGCTGTACGGCGCCACCAAGCTGGCCGGCACCCGTCTGGTCGAGCTGGGCCGGGCCGCCGGGCTCGATGCCGTGACGCTGCGGGTGTTCAATCCGGTCGGGGCCGGGGCGCCGGACGCCAGCCTGCCCGGGCGGGTGGCCGCGCAGCTGCGCCAGGCCCTGGCCAGCGGGGCCGACGTCCGGCTCGGCCCGCTGGACGCCGTGCGTGATTTCGTGGACGCGCGCGACGTCGCGGCCGCGGTGCTCGCCGCGGCGGCCGCTCCGGTGCTGCCGCACGCGGTGGTCAACGTCGGCAGCGGTGCCGGCGTCCCGGCGCGGACGCTGGTCAAGGAGCTGATCGCGGTGGCGGGATACGAAGGCCCGGTGCACGAGGACTCGGCCGGGTCGGCGCGTTCCGGCGACATGGACTGGCAGCAGGCTGACGTCGCCCGCGCCCGGGGCGACCTCGGCTGGCGACCGCGGCACGACCTCGCGTCCTCGGTGGCCGACCTGTGGGAGGCAAGCGGTGACCAGGCTGGCGTCTGACCGCGTGCCGCTGGCCCCGCCACGGCTGGTGGTCCCGGCCTACTTCCGGCCGGATGCCCGGCCCGACGACTGGGCGATGCTGGCCAAGCACGCCCAGCAGGTCCGCATCGTGATACTCAACCTCGCCAACGGCCCGGGCACGGAGCCGGACCCGGCGTTCTATCCGGCGCTCGGCCGCCTGCGCGAGGCCGGGGTGGCGGTGGCCGGGTACGTGGACACCAACTACGGCCGGCGCCCGGCCCAGGAGGCCCTGGCCGACCTCGACCGTTTCCTGCGGTGGTACGAGGTGACCGGCGTGTGCTTCGACCGAGTCTCGGTCACCACGGAGCATCTCGGCTATTACGCGACGCTCTCCCGCGACGCCCGTTACACCGGGGCCAAGGTGGTGCTTTTCAACCACGGCGCGCACCCGGCTGAGGCCTACGCCGAGCACGCCAATGTGCTCGGCACGTTCGAGGGCCCGTGGCGCTCGTACCTCCAGCTGGCCGTGCCGCGCTGGACCAGGGAGCGGCCGGCCAACAAGTTCTACCACGTGGTGTACTCGGTGCCACGGGAGAACTTCGACCACGCGTTCCTGCTCGCCATTCGGCGTCGGGCCGGGTCGGTGTACATTACCGACCGCAGTGGGGCCAATCCGTACGATTGCCTTCCCACCGGGGGCCTACAGCCGGAGTCACCATGGCTGCGTTTAATGACCGCTAGCCGAGGCTGATTACAAGGGCTGATACAGGGAATGCCGGTGACTGGGAAACCCCCCGATAGCTGGGTGAAGGCGCGGCGCCGAATACAGCGGCGCGATTCACGCGAGAGACTCCGTACGGTGACCAGAAAACCACTAATGGTGCTGGCGGTGGCCGCGATCCTGGTGCTAGGGCTCGTGGTCGGCATTACCGCGGGCTTGAAGTCGGAGAACATCGCGGGCCGCTACTGCCAGAAGGCCTTCGTCCCCGCTTACTTCACCGCCGGCGGCTGGTCGCAGGTCACCTCGGCCCGGCACACGCCGACCGCCATGATCCTCAATCCGGCCACCGGCATCGGGGCCGGGACCGCGCCGAACCCGGCCTACCAGGCCGTGGTCCGGCAGGCGCGACGGGAGGGCATCATGGTCCTCGGCTACTCCTCGACCGTCTTCGGGCAGCGCCCCAGCGCGCAGATCGAGGCCGATGTCAGGCACTACGAGTCGTGGTACGGGGTCAGCGGGATTTTCCTTGACTCGGTCACCGGCACCAGCGCAGATTTCCCTTACTATAAGCGGCTGAGCGATTACATCCATCAGGTCATCCCCGGTTCTTCGGTATGGCTGAACCCGGGCGTCTACCCCGAGCGGCAATATGTGTCGATCGGCGACGTCCTGATGGTGTTCGAGGGCACCTATGCCCAGTACCTCGACGTCCAGGTGCCAAGCTGGGCCCGCGATTACCCGGCGACGAGGTTCGCCAATACGGTCTACGGCGCGGTCACCAGCGGGCAGGCCAACAGCGCGATCAGCCTGGCCAGGAGCCGGAATGCCGGTTATGTGTTCGTCACGAACCTATCCGGGTCCGATCCCTATGACGCGCTGCCCGGATACTGGTCCAGCGAGGTAACCGCGGTCACCGCGGGATGCGCCAGGTAATGACCGAGATGCCCGGCCGGCCGGGTAATCGGACGGTAGTCCATTAGGCACGTCAGGTGATCAGGGCGGCGCGCGGGCGCCGCTCCCCCTTATCAGGACGAGGATTCCTCATTCATCTGTATGAGGACAAAGCCAGGTGGCCGCGGCACAGTGGCCTGGTGGACGTTCGGCGGTTGCTTCTCGTTGATGACTACAGGATGGTCACCGAAGCGCTTGCGTCGAGGCTGTCCACCGCGCCGGACTTCTGGGTGGCCGGGTGCTGCAGCACCGACGACCCGCAACTGCCGGAGGTCGTCCGGTGGCTGCGGCCCGACGTCATCCTCATCGAGGTCGAGCCGCTCGGGTTCGCCGTCGGCGAGGTGCTGCAGCGGCTCAAGGCGGCCTGGTCGGCCGCTCACGTGGTCGTCGTCAGCGGCGACCACGACGTCTCCCACGCGGTGGAAGCCGCGCGGGCCGGCGCGGCGGCCTGGGTGTCCAAGGAGCAGGGGGCGGACGACCTCGAGACCGTTCTGCGCGGCGTGTGCCTGGGCCATTCCTGGTTCCCGCCGGAGATGCTCGGCGAGATCCTGCGCGAGCTGCGCGAGGACGTCCGCCGGGCCAGGGAGGACGCCGACCCGCTCGACGTGCTGAGCCCGCGCGAGCGCGACGTCCTGGCCAGCATGGCCGAGGGCAAGCGCGGCCGGCAGATCGCCGAGGAGCTGCTGATCTCCACCGACACGGTTCGCACCCACACCCGCAGCATCTTCAGCAAGCTTGACGTGCACAGCAGGCTCGAGGCCGTGCGCGTCGCCCGGGCGGCCGGCCTGCGGTCGCCCGAGCGCACGCCGATCAGCGGGGGGCGGCCGACGACGATCCCGATCCGCCCGACCGGCCCCGGCGGGCGATGATCCTCGGCGACCGGACCGCG
>JASHUI010000318.1:0-25885 GCA_030040095.1 Streptosporangiaceae bacterium
GTGGGTCCGCCTGCTGCGCGGTGACACGCTGGTAGTCATCGGTGCGGATACTCGCGCCGACCCGGCCGCGCTGGCCGCCCTCATCACCGGCCGGCAGCTGACCGACCTGGATATCACCCCGGCCCACCTGGACGTGCTGCTTGATCAGCTCGAGGCCAGCCAGCCGGGATGGCCGATGGACACCCCGCTGCGGTTGCACGTCGGCGGTGAGGCGATCAGCCCCGCGCTGTGGTCGAGGCTGGCGGCGCTGGAGTCTACCGGTGCGATACAGGCCGTCAACCTCTATGGCCCCACGGAATGCATTGTGAACAGCACGGCCGGCTGGATATCCGACAGCCGCAGGCCTTCCCTCGGGCTGCCGCTGCCAGGTGTCCGCGCCTATGTCCTCGACGACGGCATGAGGCCGGTCGCCGACGGCGAGCCGGGCGAGCTGTACGTCGGCGGACCGCGGCTGGCCCGCGGCTACCGCGGCCGCCCGGACCTTACCGCCGAGCGCTTCCTGCCCGACGTGGTCGCCGGCGATGGGACGCGGATGTACCGGACCGGGGACCAGGTGCGGCGGGACACGGCCGGCCGCCTGGAGTACCTGGGCCGACTGGATCAGCAGGTCAAGATCCGCGGCTTCCGTGTAGAACCCGGGGAGATCGAGTACCTGCTGCGGGAGACGCCGGGCGTGACCGAGGCGGTGGTGGTGTTCCGTGACGATCTTCCCAGCGGGCCCGGCCTGGCCGCCTACTGCCGCGCCGGAAACGGCATCCGGCCCCACGTACTGCACGAGTCACTGGCCGGCAGGCTGCCGGATTTCATGCTGCCATCGGCCATCGTCCTGCTTGACAGGTTCCCGCTGAACGCCAACGGCAAGGTGGACAGGAACCGGCTGCCCGCGCCCGGTGCCAGCGGCGCGGCGAAGTCGGCGGAGTACGTCCCGCCCGAGGGGCACATCGAGAGGATGCTCGCCGAAGTCTGGTCGTCCGTGCTCGGTATCGACCAGGTCAGCGCCACTGACAACTTCTTCCAGGTCGGCGGCCACTCCATCCTCGCCATCCGGGTAGTGGCACGGCTCAAGCGCGAGGCAATGGTCACGATCCCCATGGAGGCCGTCTTCGACCATCCGCGGCTGCGGGACCTGGCCGCGTACGTGGACGAAACGCTGACAAGAACGGCATCGTTACATCGGCACGGACGGGGGTAGCTTGCGAGGATGTCGGCGCGCCAGGTCTTCGGGGTGCGGGATGCCCGCATCTACATCATCGGCCAGTTTTTCTCGTCGTTCGGTGACGCCGCACTCTGGCTGGCCATGGGGGTGTGGGTCAAGACGCTCACCGGCAGCAACGCCGCTGCCGGGCTCGTGATTTTTTTCTATACCGCGCCGACCCTGCTTGCCCCCTTCGCTGGCGACCTCGCGGACCGGCTCCGCCGCCGCCCGCTGCTGATCGCCACCAACATGTTCGCTGGCCTGGCCGTCCTGCTACTGCTCCTGGTCAGCGGGCCCGGGCAGGTGTGGCTGATCGACCTGGTCATGGTCCTCTACGGGGCGTCTTACGTCGTCCTGGCGGCGACGCAGTCGGCGCTGCTGACCGTGATGCTGCCGGCCAGCCTGCTGGCTGACGCCAACGCCATGCTGCGGACCATTCAGGCGGCATTGCGCCTGGCAGGGCCGCTCGCTGGAGCTGGCCTGTTCGTACTCGTCGGCGCCCACGTCATCACGCTCATCGACGCGGCGACGTTCGCCATAGCGGTCGCGGCCCTGCTGTGCCTGCGGGTCGCAGAGCCGACGCGGCCGCCCCGGCACCGGCCCCGGCGCGAGGAACTGACAGCGGGAATCCGGCACCTGACGGGCACCCCCGCGCTGCGGCAGCTGATCGTGGCCTCCGCCTGCGCCACCGCGGTCGTCGGATTCAGCGAGACCATTGTCTACGCCATCGCCGGGCTCGGCCTGCACCGGCCTCCCGCGTTCGTCGGCGTGCTGATCGCGGTGCAGGGCGCGGGCGCGGTCGCCGGCGGCCTGACAGCGGCGGGACTGACCCGCAGGCTCGGCGAAAGCCGCCAGGTCGGGACGGCGCTGCTCATCACCGCAGGCGCCAGCCTGCTAGAGCTGCCGCCCTCGCTGTACTCGGTGATCATCGGGATGATCTTGTTCGGCCTTAGCCTGCCGTGGATCCTGGTGGGCTTCACCACCCTGATCCAGCGCCGGACCCCTGCGGAGATCCAGGGCCGGGTGTACGCGGCGGCGGAGACCATGGTCAGCACGCCACAGACGATCTCCATCGCGGTCGGCGCGGCGCTCATCGGTGTCATCGGGTACCGCGCCATGCTGGTCGCCATGACGGTCGGCACGGCCGCCGCCGCGGTCTACCTGCTCACCCGGCCAGGCGAACGTCATGGCGGCCGAGTCAGCGGGCATGACGCGGCCGGCACCGAGCCAGGCAGCACCGAGAGCGGGGCGAAGGCAGCGCGATAGCCGCGCCGTCCATGCCGGGCGGCACGCGGATCACGAGTCTTCCGCGGCCCCCCTCGCATCGCGCTGCAGCACAGCTGGAAGCTGACCCGGTGGACATGGCCTCATTGACTTACGTCTCACCCATCGCCAACCGCGGCATCGGGAACCAGTGACCGTCCGGCCCGCGGAACAGGCTCCCGCGCCCTGAGCAGGCTCAGTAGCGGGCCGGTGGCCGTGGTCGTCACCAGCGCCATCAGAACCAGAATCGTATAGAGCCGTTCATGGATGATTCCCGCTTGGAGAGCCACATTTAACGCTATTAGCTCGGTCAGACCTCGCGTGTTTAGCAGGACACCGGTTACTGCCGCGTCGCGCCTGCCCATTCCCGAGAGGTGCGCGGCTACGAAGCCTGCCCCGGCCTTCCCTGTGACCGCGATGAATGTCAGCACGCCCAGCAGCTCGAAGTCTCGTGCGCGCAGCGCTCCGATATTCACTGACAAACCGGAGACGATGAAGAACAGCGGAAGTAGTAGTCGGCCCGCATCGAGCACGGGCTGCAACAAGTCAGTATTCGGCGCGACGTCCGGGTGCCGCGGCATAATCAGGCCGGCGAAGAACGCGCCGAATATTACGTGCAGCCCGAGCGCGGCGGTTGCCCACGCTGAGCCCATGCCGATGGCCACCGCCATCGGTACCCTGTTGGCCAGTACGCTGCCCGGCCGTCGCATCCAAAATTTTACCGCAGGGCGAACAATGAGCAACATAACCGCGACGTAGCCGGCCAGGAGCAGGGCGGTGAGTGCCCACGGCCAGTGTCCCGATGATGATTCGCTTGCCAGGACCAGCACACCCGCCAGGGACAGCCAGCCCACCGCGTCGATCAGCGCGGTCGAGGCCATTGCGGCAACACCGGGGACCGTTCCCGCGATGCCTCGTTCGGTGACGATGCTGGCCAGGACCGGGACAGCGGTTATAGATAGGGCTATCCCTATGAAAAGGATAAATGCGGCAGTCGTCACTCGTGATTCGCCTACTGATCGGTACCAGGCAGCGAACGCGTATGCGGACGCGACGCCCAGCAGCATGGGAACCACGAAGGTGCTGACGGATATCGCCCGTACCGCTTTGCGTTGCTGTCGCAGCAGACGCAGGTCAAGCTCATAACCCACGCCGAAAAGGAACAATACGAGCGCGACTTGCGATGTGACATTTAGGTAAGGAACGATGGCAGCCGGGAAGAGCGTCCGCGTCACATGACCGGGGAGTCGCCCGAGCAGGCTCGGGCCCAACGCAATACCGACAAGTAGCTGGCCAATGACCTGGGGCTGCCCCATGCTCCTGAAGAGCTGGCCTAGTACATAAGCGAGAAATAGTATCACCGCGACCGCTCCCGCAACATGGGTAACGATTGAATCAACGCCCACGGCATCCCCTTCACTCTTGGCGCGGCGCAGTGCCCTCTCCGAGTCCGGGCCCATGTTCACAAACTCACCGGCACGGTGAATCCCGCGACGCAGGCGAACCCGGCCGGACTGGTCGGCATGGCGACAGACTGGGTATCCGCGTAAAGCATCCCGGCTGTCCCGGCCCACTGGCTGCAGACTTACAGGGTTGGCTATCGGACGGCCTTCCCGGCCTTATCGCGCTATCCGCCTGCTGGCGGCCCGCGAGAAGTCGGTGAACCGCGGCTGGGCGCGAACCGGGCCGTTCCTTGCGGACGATCGCCCGCATTCCCCTGCGCCCAGCTTGACCCAGGAAGATGACTGAGCTGCCTGCCCTTTGGCACGGGCTTCACCGGCTCCCCGGTCAGCAAGGCAAATGGCGCGCCGATAGCGCTCAGATAAGGGCAAGTTCTCTACTGGTCGTAGCGTCGTGAGCGGGAAGGCGAACGTGACAGACGCGCCTGCCGCTGCTCTGGCCCTGCAGCCGCTGTCGCGGGAGATGCCGTTAGGAGATAGCTATGGACAACCAGTCCAGGAGGCCGGAGTCCGTACCTAGCCGGAACGCCATCGAGCGAAAGCTGCTGAGTCGCCGGAATGACCGGACCGGGGGAGCCGCAGAATGCCGGCTTGAGCCGCAACAGATGGCAGGGCCGACACCGCTTTCGTTCGCCCAAGAACGCCTGTGGCTGGCGGAGCAGCTGGCCCCCGGCAAATCAAATAACTTCGCGTTCCGCTTCCGCTTGCGAGGGCGGCTGAGTCGCGCTTCGCTGGACCTCAGCATCAGTGACCTGTCCGCGCGGCACGATATCCTGCGCACCATCGTCGACGCCGGTGGTGACGCCCCCACGCAGGTTGTCCTGCCCAAGATGGGGTCAGGCAGCATCTACCTGGACCTATCCAGGGACCCTGACCCGCCGGCTGCCGCTGACCGCTTCGTGCGCGCGACGACGGCCGAGCCGTTTGACCTAGCCACGGCCGCGCCTATCAGGTGGCATCTGATCAAGCTGGCTGAAGACGATCACATCCTCCTCTTCTGCATGCACCATATCGCGGGCGACGGCTGGTCAGATGCGGTGCTTCGCCGTGACCTGACGGCCCTGTACTCCGCACACTGCTCCGGGTTGCCGCCTGCGCTGCCGGAGCTGCCGGTGCAGTACTCGGACTTCGCCGTCTGGGACCGCGCGAAGGAGGGTACGCCGAGCTTCCGCGCGGAACTGGCCTACTGGCGTGAACGGCTCACTGGAGCGCCCTCAGCGATCGCCTTGCCGTTCGACCGGGCGCCGTCCGACAGCGATATTCCCCGCGGCGCTTTCCTCTGCTCGCCCCTGCCGGCCAGCGCCATCGCCCGGATGAAGGAACAGTGCCGGTCCGCCGAGGTGACGCCGTTCATGTTCCTCCTCACCGTCTTCGCTATCCTGCTTGCGCGTTACTCGGGCCAAGACGACCTGCTGATCGGCACACCAGTGGCGGGCCGCGGCGACCCGAGACTGGAGAACCTCATCGGGTGCTTTATCAATCTCATCCCGCTGCGCATCAGTGTCTCCGGAGATCTGTCGCTGCGGTCCCTGGTCAGACGTGTTCGCGACACGTTCCTCAACGATTACATGCGGCAAAGTGTGCCTCTGGAGCGCGTCATCCAGGAGGTACGCCCGGCGCGGGAACCTGGCCGGAATCCGCTCGTGCAGGTCCTGTTCCAGGTGGACAACACGCCGTCCGAGGAAATGGAGCTTCGCGGCCTCGAAGTAACAGCCGAGCAAGTCTTCACCGACCGTTCCCCAGCCGAACTGACGCTCATCATCGAGGAGCGCTCCGACGGCATCATGGGGTACTGGCAGTACCGGGCGGACCTCTTCGAGTCAACGACCGTCAGGCGCATGCAGGAGCACTACGCCCGTCTTCTCGAAACCCTGACGGCCGATCCTGACCAGCCGGTCACCCGGGCGCGGGTAACCGTGCGAGAGCGGCAGACGCTGCGTGAGGGCGCCAGCCAGGCAACGCCAGCGCGGCGTCCGTTTCATCAGACGTTCGAGGCTCAAGCCCGTAGGGTCCCGGCCCGAGCAGCACTCACGGCCGGCCAGGAGGCTGTGACCTTCGCTGACCTAAATGGCCGGGCGAACCAGTTCGCCCGGCGCCTGCGCGAGCTCGGTGCCGGGCCGGACGAGCTCGTCGCCGTCAGCCTCGAACTCGGCCCGGACCTGATCGCCATCATGATCGCCGCGCACAAGGCCGGTGGCGCTTACCTGCCGCTCGACCCCAAGACGCCAGCAGCGCGGCTGCGCCGTATGCTCGACGATGCTGCTCCCCGGATCGTCGTCACAAAGGACTCCCGGATACCTCAGCTCGGTCACCGGCCCGTATCAGCCGTGACCATCGAGCAGCTGGCGCGCGAGTCGGAAGGCTATGCCGCGACGGACCTTTGCCTTGACATACACCCGGACCAACTCGCCTACGTCATCTACACGTCGGGCTCTACGGGCAATCCCAAAGGGGTAGCTGTCACCCATCGCGGTCTTGCCAACTACATTCAGTGGGCGGTCGGCTTGCTTTCTCCCGAGGCTTCTCATGGCTCGGTTGTCCATTCCTCGCTTTGCTTCGACCTCGCGCTGACATCGCTGTTTCCCGCGCTGTCCGCGGGCCAAGGAGTGATCATCTTGCCCGAGGAACGGGACGGCGCCGTCGTCGGAAGGCTCGCGAGACTGCTGACGGCCGACGATCGGGGCATCGGCCTGGTCAAGCTGACACCGTCACATCTGTCCGCCCTCGAGATGAGCCTGGAGTCAGGTGAGCACGCCGAGGCAGCCAGCACTCTTGTCGTAGGTGGTGAGGCTCTTCCCGCCGGACTGGTGGCCGCCTGGCGACTGCGCGCCCCACGGACCCGGATCCTCAACCACTACGGTCCCACGGAAACCACGATCGGCTGCCTGACGTACGAGATTCCCGCTGATCACGATCCGGCGCTGCCGGTGCCCATCGGCCGCCCCATCGAGAACACCACGGCCTATGTCGTAGACGCACGCGGCGCGCTAGCCATGCCAGGTGTCACTGGAGAGCTCTATGTCGGGGGCGCCGGACTCGCCCGCGGCTACTTGAACCGGCCGACGCTCACCGCCGAGCGGTTCGTACCCGACCCGTTCGGCGGCGAGCCAGGGGGGCGGCTCTACCGGACGGGAGACCTGGTCCGATACCGGGACGACGACACCGTCGAGTTCATCGGCCGCACGGACCAGCAGCTGAAAATCCGTGGCTACCGTGTCGAGCCGGGCGAGATCGAGGCGTGCCTGCGGCGCGATCCCAGGGTCTCGGCCGCCGCGGTCACCATGCGCGATGATCAGCTCGTCGCCTATTACGTGACCGTCGGTGAGTGCACACCGCAGCCGGCCGACCTCCGGCTGGAGCTGAGCCGGCAACTGCCCGACTACATGGTCCCGGCGGTCTTCGTGCCGTTGCCCGAGCTGCCCATGACAGCCAACGGGAAGCTGGACAGGAAAGCTCTGCCAGTTCCCGGTTCCTCCCGACCCGGTCCTGGGAGAACCGCTTTCAACGGCCCTCGCACCCCGGCAGAGGAATCGCTCGCCGAAATCTGGCGAGACCTGCTCCATGTGGACCGCGTCGCCGTGGACGACGACTTCTTCGACTTAGGCGGCAACTCGATGCTGGCGATCCAGGCCGCGGTTCGCATTCGCAGGGTGTTCCCTGCGATTGCGCTGCAGACCATCGCCAGGAACCTGCTCCGGCACCGCACGATCGTGTCCCTGGCATCCGTCATGGGACAGGCGCTGCTGGATCAGGCGCGGATGCCGGTAACCCCGCCGGCACCGGACGCGGTCGCTCCCGGGACCAGCACCGCTGGTGACACGGTGGCGGTGTCGCTGGCACAGCAAGGCGTGTGGCTTCTCGACCGGATGCGCGGCGACAACTCCGGGCATGTGATCGCGGCCGCCCTTCGCGTGTCCGGCGACCTGAACGTGCCGGCGTTGCGTGCCGCGCTCACCGACCTCCTCGCGCGGCACGAGGCGCTCAGGACAACCGTGTCGCCCGGAGCCGAAGGGCCCGAAGGCCACGTGCAGCCGCCTGGTCCCTTCCCCCTGGACGTCCGCCGCGCCGATCCTCCGGGCCGGTCCTCTGCAGAGCTGCCGCGGCTCATCGCCGAACTGGCCGCCACGCCCATCGACCCGGGCATCGCTCCCCTGATTCGCGGCACGCTGCTCACCCTTGGGCCAAACGAGCACCTGCTGGTCCTCGCCGTCCACCACATCGCGTGGGACGCGTGGTCGGCCCGGATCTTCCTCGGAGAACTCGCGGAGTCCTACACCGCAAGGCTCGCCGGACATCCGGCGGCGCTGCCGCCGCTCGACGTTAGCTATGCCGATCTCGCGGCCCGGCAGCGCGCTCAGCTAGACGGCGGACGGTGGACTTTGGGGCGAATTTACTGGCGGCGTGCCCTGGCCGGGTTGCCTTCCTTCGAGCTGACGGATGCGGGCGAGCGCTCGGGAAAGGCCGCGATCCGCAGATTCATGGTGCCGTCCGGGCTGGCTGAGCGACTGGAGACGCTGGGCCGTGACGAGGGGGGGACCCTGTTCATGGGACTGCTGGCCGCGCTACAGGCTCTCCTGTTCAGCCGGACCGGGCAGTCCAGCATCCCGGTGGGGACGACAGTGTCGGGCCGCAGCGAGGCGGGTGCCGACCGCATCGTCGGGCTTTTCGTCAACCTGCTCGTCCTGCGCGGCGACCTCTCCGGCAACCCGTCGTTCCGTGAGCTGCTCAGGCGAACACGTGACGTGACGATCGACGCCTTCGCGCACCAGGAAGTTCCGTTCGAGGTTGTCAGCGCCGACGCACAGGGGGAGCGGGACCGTACACCGCTCTTCCGGGCGCTGATCGACTTCGACCCGTCGCCGCCCCGGGAGTTGACCATCCCTGGCCTGGTCGTCTCGGATGTGCTCGCGGAGAGCCAGGTCGCCAAGCACGACATCGCGCTGGCGTTCCGGCGTGCCGCCGACATCGGCCTGCTCGGCGAGTTCACGTTCGACGCGGGGCTGATTCCCGAGGTCACCGCCGACGCGATCGCGGCGGACTACGGTCGGCTGCTCGCCTCCGTCGCGGAGCACCCGGATGCCGCGATTGCCTCGCTCGCCGGAGGCAGCCAGTGGGCCGCGGCGGACCCGCTCAGCACGCCCGTGCCGTCCCACCAGGCACGCCAGCCAGCCGAAACCCCTCGGCCGGCCGCCGTGGAGTACATCGCGCCGCGGACCGACACGCAGCGGGTCCTGGCGGACCTGTGGGCCCAGGACATAGGCGTCACGCAGGTCGGATTGCACGACAACTTCTTCCGCATCGGCGGGCACTCCCTCATCGCGATGCGGACAGTCGCGCGAATGCATGCAACGTTCGGTACTGAACTGCCGCTCAGCGTCATCTTCGAATCGCGCAACCTCGAGGAAGCCGCTGACCAGGTCGAGCAGATCATCCGGAACGGAATCGAAAGCACGGGCGAGACCCCGGTCAGCGAGACGCTCAGCCCGCCAGGCTGAGCGATCTCACGTCCGAGATAGCACTGGAGGAATCTCAGATGTCGCAGGGCCACGCCGACGACACCGCCCCGGATCGAGGCGGTCTGGACAGACATGCGTCCGCTCAGCCTGCGTCGGGAGGCCTGCAAGGTAACGGTCGGGCGGTCGGGTACGTGAGTCAGTCCAGGCTTCACGTCGGCGAGGCAACGGACCGCGCGGGAGGAACACTGCTCCTCCCAGGGGGACGGCTGCGCGGGCGATCCGAGGTCGGAGATTCCGGTCGCATACCTCGAACGGACGGCCTTGGCCCGGCACCTCTGTCTCCGGCCCAGCAGGGAATCTGGGCGGTCAGCCAGGCCGCCCGGAATCCCGCGCTCTACAACGCATGCCGTGCCGTACGGCTGCGGGGCGCGCTGGACGAGGCGGCCCTGCGCCAGAGTCTCGACCATCTGGCGCGCAGGCATGCCAGCTTGCGAACCAGGTTCTGGGCGGGGCCACCGGTTACTCAACTCGCCGCGCCGGACGCGATCGTGCATTTCCGGGTGGCTGACCTAACCAAGGTCCCTTCCGCGAACCGCGAGCGACAGGCCCTGGCCGTTGCTCGCCACGAGTTCAGCCAGCCGTTTGACCTGGCGGCTGGCCCGCCGCTGCGAGCAACGCTGGTCCGGCTCTCACCGCATGATCACATGCTCGTTCTGGTGATACACCACATCGTCATCGACGCTTGGTCGTTCGGCATCATCGGCAGGGAGCTCGGCGCCCTGTACGACGCGGGCGGGCACGCTCGGGCCGCCGGGCTGCCCGAACTGGCTCTGCAGTATGGCGACTATGCGAGGTGGTTGGCTGGCCAGCCTGCCGCAGCGCCGTGGTGGCGACCCATCATGGCAAACGAGCCGGGCGTGCTGGACCTGCCGGCGGATCGCGGCAGGCCCGTGATCCCATCGCACCGCGGCCAGCTCGTGCAGCGGACAGTGCCGTCGAGCATGAAGGCCCTGTTGTGGCAGCACTGCTCCACGTCAGGGACAACTCTCTTCTCTACGCTGCTTGCCGGTCTCGAGGTGTTCCTCATGTACTACACGGGCAGGCGGCGGTTCGCGATTGGCACGATGACCGCGGGGCGGAACCAGCCTGACCTGCACCCCCTTGTCGGACTGTTCGCCGACATGACGGTGGTGCCCGCCGACCTGCGCGACTCGCCCAGTTTCACCGAGCTGGGCCACCGCGTCCAAGCACAGGTCGCGAGAGCCGTGGACCAGCCGACCGTGCCCTTCAGCGAACTGGTCACGGCACTCAACCGGCGAGATGACCTGACCCGGGTCCCGCTGCTGCAGGTCCGGTATCAGCATCGTGAGGCGGGCGAGGAAACATGGTGCTTCAACGGCTTGAGCACCGAGGTCGGCGAACTGGATAGCGGCCTGACCAAGTCCGATCTGGCCTTGTACAGCGCCGACTACGGCGATCAGCTTGTGCTCATGCTCGGCTACGCATGCGACCTCTTCGATGCGTCCACGGCCCACCGTCTCCTCACCGACTACGAATGCCTGCTCGAGACAATGCTGGCGTCGCCCGAGATGCCCATCGACCGGATATACGGCCTCGCCGCCCCGCCCGGCGGCCGTGAGTCCAGCGAGATCCGCACGAAAGTGTCGGGCAAGACGCCATGAATCCAATCGGAAGGCCGAGAACGAGGTGACAGCACATGGATATCACTTATACGAAACCGCAGATCACCTCCCAGCCTTTGATCTATTTAGCTCAGGACTCCGAGCTCAAGTTGCGCCAGACGTGGTTTGCCGGGAATTCAGAACCGATAAGGGAAAACCTCTATCAGCACGGCGCGATACTGTTCCGCGGCTTCGGAATCGGGTCGATCGAGGAGTTTCGCGAATGCGCCACCCTGCTCTGCCCGTCGCTCCACGAAGACTATGCGGACCTGCCAAGCATATCCGATATGTCGGCTGTCTACCGGTCGACCCCCTATCCTGCCAGCGCAACGATCGAATTCCACAACGAAGGGTCCCACCTCACCTGCTGGCCGACCATGCAGTTCTTCTACTGTTCGATACCGGCCGAGTCGGGTGGTGAGACCGCCATAGCCGACGGCCGTGCCGTCCTGATGAGCCTCGAGCCAGAAATCGTGGACGCCCTCACCAGCCGCGGCCTGATGTATGTGCGCCATTTCCACGAAGGACTCGATGTCTCGTGGCAGGAATTTTTCCGCTGCGACGACCCGGCCGACGTCATGGGAATCTGTCAGGGCAACGGACTGCGAGCGGAATGGCGGCCGTCCGGCGCGCTGCGGGTGATCCGGGACTGCCCCGCGATCCGGCAGCACCGGGTAACGGGCGAGACGGTCCCATTCCACCAGATCTTGCTCTTCCACCAGGCCATGCTCGATCCCGCGACCCGGGAGGCGCTGGCCGACTTTCTGCCCGAAGACGAACCGGCCCGTGACGTCCGCTACGGAGACGGATCGGTGATCCCCGACAGCGTCGCCCTAGCCATACAGCGGGCTTACCATCGGGCAGCCGTCCCGGTTTCCTGGATGCCCGAAGACATGCTCCTGATCGATAACGAGCTCGCCGCGCACAGCCGCTGGCCGTACACCGGCCGCCGCCAGCTGTTTGTGGCGATGGGAGAGATGGGGAGCGACAAGTAGTCCGTGTCAGCGGCCGGCCAGCACCGGGGTGGCCACGGGTCAGCGGGACGGGGGAGCGGTCCTGCCAGCAGCTGCCGGCCGGGAATCCGCAGAGGCCAGCAAGTCAGGCGTGAGGCTGGTCGCCGTAGCGCAGCCCGTCAGCGCCAGCGCCAAGTCCACGTCGGCCAGCAGGCAGCGCAGGACATGGCGCACCCCGGCCTCCCCGCCGAGGGCGAGCCCGTACATGTAAGGCCTGCCGTAAAGGACGGCGTCCGCGCCAAGGGCGAGCGCCTTGACCACATCGGCGCCGGTCCGGACGCCGGAGTCGAGCAGAACGGTAACAGAGTTCCCGATCGCCTCGCGGATCGCCGGCAGAGCGTCCAAGGTGGCAATGGCCCCGTCGAGCTGACGCCCGCCGTGGTTGGACACCACGATGCCATCGGCGCCGCAGTCCACAGCGCGGCGTGCGTCGTCCGGGTGCAGTATGCCCTTGAGCATGATGGGCAGGCTGCTGTGGTCACGAAGCCAGGGCAGATCTTCCCAGGTGAGAGACGGGTTGCCGAATATCCGTGCCCAGTGGCCGATAATGTCCTGAGGGCCGGCATGGGGTGGCAGCCCGGCCTGGAACGCAGGATCAGTAATGAAGTTCGCGATGCCCATCTCGTGCAAGAACGGCAGGTACCCGTTGTCGAGATCAGCTGGGCGATAACCGAACGCAGGCGTGTCGACGGTGAGAACCAACGCCGTGTAGCCACTCGCTTCCGCCCGCTTCAGGAGCGACTCGGCCACAGTCCGGTCGGAGGGCCAGTACAGCTGGAACCAGTGCGGAATGTCCCCGGCCTCCCTGGCCACCTCTTCCATGGGGAAGGAGGACGCCGTGGACAGCACGAAGGGTACGCCAACCTCGGCCGCGGCCCTCGCGGACGCCAGCTCCCCTTCCGGATGCGCGACGGTCTGGGCCGCGATCGGCGCCAGGAGAACGGGGGCTGGCAGCCGCCGGCCGAATAGGGACACGCCGAGGTTCCGCTGCCGGCAGTCGCGCAGCATCCTTGGCACCAGCCGCCACCGGCGGAAGGCCTCCCGGTTGGCCGCGGCGGTCGCACCCGACCCCGCGTCACCGGTCACATACCCGTACGCCGATGATGTCATGCTGTCTCGTGCGGCGTCCGCCAGGGACTCCAGATCGGTGGAGAGCGGTGGCCGGCGGCCGTCGCGGCCGGCCAGGTAGATCTCACGTACCAGCTCGGCGGGGTCGGTGGTCATGGCGATTGTTCCTCGCAGGGCTGGATGGCCGAGGCGCTCAAGTCGTGGCGAAGGTAGCGGGCGACGATGGAGGCAACGGCCGGGAGCTGGTCGTTAAGGTAGAAGTGGCCGCCGGGCAGCACCTCGACCACGCATTCGGCATGGGTGTGCCGGGCCCAGGCACCGGCCGCGCTGACGCTGTTCCTGGGGTCAGCGTCCCCCAGCATCTCGGTGATGGGAACCGGCAAGATCCCGCTGGTAGACGGCTGGTAGGCCCGCAGCAGGCGATAGTCCGCCCGCAGTACCCGGAGTATCTCATCGCGCACCTCTTCATTCTCGAGGAGTTCCTCCGGTACCCCGCGCAGGTGCCGGAGATCGGCGATGATCGCCGCCTCGCCGCAGGAGTCGACGTCGATCACCGCCCAGTCCTGTGACGGAGGCCGGGCAGCCGAGGCGAACAGCCGCAGCAGCGAGTGCCGTGCCGTGATCATGTGGGCGGTCTCGAAGGCGACGAGCGATCCCATGCTGTGGCCGAACAGAGCCAGGGGGCGGTCACCGAAGAACAGCAGTGCCCGGGCACACTCCTCGGCGAGCGTCGCGATGTCCGGGGCCGACGGATCCGCCCGCCGTTCCTGCCTGCCTGGATACTGGACAGCCAGCAGCTCAATATCTGGTGGCAGGCACTCCGACAGCCGTGAGAACGCGATCGCCGAACCGCCGGCGTGCGGGAAGCACACCAGCCGCGCCCGGCACTGCGGCCTGGCATGGAACCGGCGGATCCCGGGGAGCTGGATGCTTACCGTGGTCATAACCTGCTATCCCCTCGCCGCTCCGGCGGGCGCTGCGCCGCCTGCTCCGGCGGCCCGTCCGCTAATTTCTCGCGCAGGTGATCGGCCAGCGCAGCCGGGGTGGGCCAGTCGTAGACAAAGGTGGCCGGCAAGCGGATGCCCATTCGCTTGGCGAGGCGGTTTCGCAGCTCCACGGTGGTCAGCGAGTCGAATCCGATCTGGTCGAACCGGGTATCCGGATCGATCGCGGCAGCCGAGGCGTGCCCGAGAATCCCCGCGATGTCGGCGCGTACCCCGTCCAGGAGACCGCCAGCCGGATCGCCCTGGCCGGCGTGCACCGCTTGGCCCAGCCGAGCACCCGCGGGCAGCTGCGCGCGGTGCTGGGACGCGGCGTGCCGCGACGTCGCGGATGCCAGGTTGACCAGGATCGGCGGTACCGTGTCGAGGCCGTCAAGGTTCCACTGCGCCGCGACGACGACGGGACGGCGGGCGCGGACAGCCGCGTCCAGCAGGTCCAGGCCCGTCTTCGGAGACAGCGATCCGACTCCCGCTCGCGCCATGCGCTCGATATCGACGCTGCTCAGGCCGCTTGTCATTCCGCCGCCGGAACCGTCCCACATGCCCCAGACCATGGAAAGCGCGGGCAGCCCGAGCGACCTGCGGTATTCCATCAGGCCATCAAGGAAGGCGTTTCCGGCGGCGTATGCGGCCTGGCCTGGCGTGCCCAGGGTGGCGGCTAGCGACGAATACACGACGAACGCTGACAGGCCGAGGTCACGGGTCAACTCATGCAAGTTCAGCGCGGCGTCTACCTTCGGCCGCACGACGGCGTCGAGCCGTTCGTGCGGCAGCGACGCGACGATCGCATCGTGGAGTACTCCCGCCGCGTGAACGACCCCGCCGACCCGGACGCCCTCGTTCGCGAGATCGTCCAGTGCGGCCGCCAAGGCTGCCCGGTCGGCCACATCGCAGGCCGCCAGCCGGATGTCAGCGCCGAGTTCCCGGAGCTCGGCGAGTTCGCCGGGTTCTGGAGTGCCGCGGCTCATCAGCACGAGCTGCCTGATCCCGTGCTCGGTGACGAGATGACGGGCAGTCAGCCTGCCGAGCCAGCCATTACCTCCCGTTATGAGGACGGCACGCTCCGGATCCCACGGCATGTCGTCGGCCAGATCGAATACGACCTTACCGACGTGCCGGGCATCGGCGAGGAAGCGGAACGCCTCACGGGCGCGCCTGATGTCCCAGACCGAGACCGGCGGCGGAACCAGCGCGCCCTGCTCGAACAAGCCGAGGATCTCATGAAGCATCTGCTGAATCCGGTCAGGCCCCGCGTCCCGGACGTCATAGGCCCGGTACGTATTCCCGGCCGCGGCGGCGGCCGGCTGGCCGCGACCGCGCAAGTCCGTCTTTCCCAGCTCGAGGAACCTGCCGCCTGGCGCCAGCATCCGCAAGGAGGCGTCCACGAACTCCCCGGCCAGGCAGTTCAGCACCACGTTGACGCCCTCGCCGCCGGTGGCATCGCGGAATTTCCGCTCGAAATCCAGGTTCCGAGAGGACGAGATCAGGTGGTCGGCGAGCCCTAGGGCGCGCAGCACATGCCATTTACCCTCACTGGCGGTCGCCATCACGGTTGCCCCTACGTGCCGGCTGAGCTGCACTGCCGCCATGCCGACACCGCCGGCGCCGGCGTGCACGAGGACCGATTCCGCTGGCCGCAGCCCGGCGAGGTCAACGAGCCCGTAGTAGGCGGTGAGAAAGGCCACCGGAACCGCCGCAGCCTGGGCGAACGACCATCCACGTGGCATCCGGCAGACCAGCCGCTGATCGGTGACCGAGACGGGGCCGACGCCGGCGAACAATCCCATCACACGATCCCCGGGCGCGAGGGAGGACACACCGGGAGCGACCTCGAGGACGACTCCGGCTCCCTCGCCCGGCTGCACGGCATCGTCGGCGTCCGGGTCGGTACCACCCGGGATCATCCCCAGCGCCAGCATGACGTCGCGGAAGTTCAGCCCGGCCGCCAGCAGGCGCACCCGGATCTGGCCAGGGCCGAGCGAGAGACGCGCCTCAGGCCAGGGTTCGAGCGACAGCTTGTCGAAAGTGCCCTTGGCGACATAGTCCATCCGCCACGACGACATCTCGTGAGGCGGCCGCAGCATCTCCGCCGCGGCCACGGGGACGAGTCTGGGCACGTAGGCAGATCCGCCCCGCAGCGCGAGCTGCGGCTCGCCGGTGCGCAGCGCCGCGGCGAGGACCCTCCTGGAATCGTCGGTCTCGTCCTCGTCGAGCAGGACGAACTGACCGGGGTTCTCGGTCTGAGCCGACCGCAGCATGCCCCATGCCGCGTGCTGGGACACGCCGCTGATCCGCTGCTCACCCGCCACGACAACGGCCCTGCGGGTGATCACCGCCAGCCGGCAGCCGTTCAGTTTCTCGTCGCTGAGCAGCATCTGCGCCGCGGACAGTACCCGGTGCAGCAGCCCGCGCGTATGGCAGGCGTCGTCAGTGGCGGGGAAGCAGGGCAGCAGCAGCAGGTCGGGTACCCGTCCGCCGCCGGCGAGTGCCGCCGCGAAGGCCGCCTGGTCACGGTACACGTTCACGGGCACGCCGCTATCGCGCAGCGCGTCGCCGATGCCGCCTGGGTCCTGGCCCAGCAGCGCCCATGTCCCGGCCTCGGAAGCCGGGCATGTGGCAGCGGGCAGCGCGCTGGCGGGCAGGGCTGTCCAGGCCGGTTCGAGCAGGTCACCGGGGCTGCCGCCGTTGTCAGGGGCATCCGCGGGGAAGGGCCTCACGGCCAGGGACCTTGCCGAGAACACCGGCCGCCCCAAGTGATCGGCGATGTCGACCGCCACCTCGCCGGGGCCGCACGGCACCAGCCGGACCCGGGCGGCGTCACCGGCTGTGCCCTGGAACCTGGCACCGGACCACAGGAACGGCACGAGCGCGCTATCCCCATCGGAGACTAGGCCATCGAGCCCGATCGCATGCAAGGACGAGTCGAGCAACGCCGGGTCGACGGCAAACCCCCCGACCGACTTGCCGTCCGGGACGGCCACCTCCGCGAAGACCTCGTCGCCGCGCCGCCAGGCCGCCCGAAGGCCGCGGAACGCCGGTCCGTACTCGAGGCCGCGCGCGGCGAGGCTGGAGTACAGAGCGTTCGCGGACAGCGGGATTGGGTCCGCGCCCGGCGGCGGCCATTCCGCGAGGGCGGTAGCGTGGTCCGCGCCGGCCGGTACCAGCGTGCCCTGGGCATTGCATACCCAGGACCGTTCTTCTCCGCCTTCGCCGGCGCAGGAGTGGATCGTAACCGCCCGGCGCCCCGATTCGTCAGCGGCGGCCTGGACTCTCAGCCTTACCTCCCCGTGCTCCGGAACGACGATCGGCGCTTGGAGGACGAGTTCCGCAACCTGCTCGCAGCCCGCCACCCGGCCCGCCTGCGCCGCCAGGTCGAGCAGGACCACGCCCGGGACCAGCGCCTCCCCGGCGACCCGGTGATCGGCGAGCCAGGGATGGGTGGCCAGCGACAGCCGCCCGGCCAGCGCGATACCGCCGGACTCGGGCAACTCGACGGCCACGCTCAGCAACGGATGGTCCATCGGCGTGAGTCCAGCCGATCGCACGTCGGAGCCGATGACCCTGGTTCCAAGCCCCTGCAACCAGTAATGCTTCCGCTGGAAGGCGTAGGTCGGCAGGCTCACCGGCCTGGCACCACGTCCCGCGAAAACCTGGGCCCAGTCGACCTCCACGCCGGACGTGTGAAGCCTGGACACCGCGGCCAGCAGGGCGGTCGGCTCCGGCTGGCCTGGCCGGAGCGACGCTATCGCCTCGCCGCCTTCCGGGAGGCAGTCGGCCGCCATGGTGGTGAGGTCTGCGGCGGGGCCGAGTTCAACAAACCGCGTGCAACCTTGCTGCACCAGGCTGCCCATGCCGTCGCGGAAGCGCACCGGTTCCCGGATGTGACGTACCCAGTACTCTGCGTCGCGAAGTTCACCTGGCGCGGCGGGCAGGCCAGTCAGGTCCGAGACGACGGGAACCTCCGGCGCAGCGTAACTGATACGCTCCGCGGCCACCCTGAACGGCGCCAGCGCCGGCTCTATCAACGGCGAGTGGAACGCATGGCTGACCCGCAGCCACCGCGCCTTACCGCCCTCGGCGGCCAGGCGGCTCTTGATCTGCGACAACGCGCGCCTGTCACCGGAAAGCACGATCGACTCGGGACCGTTGACCGCGGCTACCGAGACTTGATCCTCGTACCCGGCCAGGTACGGGGCGACTTGTTGTTCCGTGGCGCGCACGGCCGCCATCGCACCGCCGGCCGGCAGTTCCTGCATGAGAGCGCCCCGAGCCGCCACCAGGGTGCACGCGTCCTCGAGCGAGAAGACGCCCGCGACATGTGCGGCCGCGATCGCCCCCACGGAGTGGCCCATGACCAGGTCAGGCCGGATGCCCCACGACTCGAGCAGCCGGCAGAGCGCGACCTCGAAGGCGAACAGCGCTGGCTGGGTGAACTCGGTCCGGTCGAGCAGCCTGGCTGACTCGGAGTCGGGGTCGGCGAACATGGCCTCCATGAGCCGCAGGCTGGCGGGCAGCGCCGAGATCGCGCTGTCCAGCGCTGACGCGAAGGCCGGAAAGGCGCGGTAAAGTTGCCGTCCCATCCCCGGCCGCTGGGATCCCTGCCCCGCGAACAGGAACGCGATCCCGCCGTCGCCGGCCGCCTGACCGGGAGCGCCGCCGCTGAGGTCATCCAGTCCGCGCTGCAGATCGTCCTCGTGGCGAGCGAGGATCACGGCGCGGTGCCGCAGCCGAGCACGCGTGGTCGCGAGCGAGAATCCGAGATCGGCCAGCGTACCCGGCGGCCGCGAGCCGAGATGGCGACGCAGCCGCTCAGCCTGTGCGGCGAGCGCGGCGGCGCTGGTCGCGGAAAGCACGCAAGGCACGACGGGGAGATCTGGGGCGCTCGCGGCCGTCAGCGTCTCCTCGTGCTCCGGGGCCTGCTCGATGAGGACATGAGCGTTGGTGCCGCTGATGCCGAACGAGGACACTCCCGCACACCGCGGATGATCGCGCTGTGGCCAGCGCACGGACTCAGCCAGCAGCGAGACCGTCCCGCCGGACCAATCCACGTGCGGGGTGGGCTCGTCGAGGTGCAGCGTCCGCGGGAGGATGGCGTGCCTCAGCGCCAGCACCATCTTTATCACGCCGCCGACACCGGCGGCCGCCTGGGCGTGCCCGATGTTCGACTTCAGCGACCCCAGGTAGAGCTGCTGTCCAGGCGCCCGCGCCTTGCCGTAAGCGGAGATGAGCGCGGTGGCCTCGATGGGATCACCCAGGATCGTTCCTGTCCCGTGTCCTTCCACGGCGTCAACGTCGGCGGCGCCTATGCCCGCGTCGGCCAGCGCTTGCCGGAGCAGATTCTCCTGAGCGGGGCCGCTGGGCGCGGTCAGTCCGTTGCTCGTGCCGTCCTGGTTGACCGCTGTACCGCGCACGACGGCGAGCACCGGATGCCCGTGCCTGCGGGCGTCCGACAGCCGCTCTGCCAGGAGCATCCCGGCCCCTTCGGACCACACGGTGCCGTCGGCGGCGGCCGAGAACGACTTGCACCTGCCGTCCGGCGCCAGGGCGCGGCGGCGGCTGAACTCGACGAACGGCGCGGGGGTCGCCATGACTGTCGCGCCTCCGGCCAGGGCGAGCGAGCACTCCCCGCGTCGCAGCGCCATCGTGGCCAGGTGCAAGGCGACCAGCGAGGACGAGCAGGCGGTGTTCACCGTGATGGCCGGGCCGCGCAGGCCGAAGGTGTAGGCCAGCCGCCCCGATGCCATGCTGCCGGTGCTGCCGAGGAGGACATAGCCCTCGAACTCCTCCGGGGCCGGGAACCCCGGGGTTCCGTAGTCGTCGTACATGGTTCCGGTGAAGACACCGGTGTCGCTGCCGCGCGCCGCAGCCGGGTCGATGCCCGCGTACTCGAAGGCTTCCCACGTGGTCTCGAGCAGGAGCCGCTGCTGCGGGTCGATCGCCGCCGCCTCGCGAGGCGAAATGCCGAAGAACTCGGCGTCGAACTCGGCCGCGCGGTACAAGAAGCCGCCTTCCCGGACATAACATGTGCCGCGGCGATCCGGGTCCGGGTCGTAGAGCGCTGCGAGGTCCCAGCCTCGGTCAGCAGGAAATGGCCCCACCGCGTCCACGCCGTCGGCGACCAGCTGCCACAGATCCTCCGGCGAGGTCACCCCGCCGGGGAAGCGGCAAGCCATTCCGATGATCGCGACCGGCTCGTTTGCCGTTGATGCCGCGCCGCCGACAAGCCCCCTGAGCCGCTGGTTCTCCTTGAGCGCGGCGCGCAGGGCCTCGATGACCTGGGACGTGGGCGAGGACGTCATCGGGATCTCCATTCTTATGTTCCTGGTCCTGACTCGCTCAGGTCGCGCTTTCCTGCAGTGCCCGGCGTACCAGGTCCTCGGTTTCCATCGTGTCGAGCGGGTCGGTGTGGGTAGCGCTGCTCTTTTCCTGCTCGTGAAAGAGCTCGATGTGCAGCCGTTCCGCGACCTCGCCAGGGGTCGGGTGCTCGAAGAGCAAGGTCGTCGGTAGCCCGAGTCCGGTCGCGCTCGACAGGCGATTGCGCAACTCGATTGCTGCCAGCGAGTCAACGCCGAGATCCTGGAACCGAACGTCCTTGGCGACCGCGGTGGGCGATGAGTGGCCGAGGACGGTCGCCGCCGCTGCCCGGACGGCGTCGAGCAGGATGTGCTGCCGCCGCGACGGCGGCGCGGCCGACAGCTGGTGCAGTAGCTCGCCGCCGACCCGGAGCCGGTCGGGTCCGGCGAGCTGCTGGAGGAGCGGCGGGGAGATGTCCTCGCTCACTCCCGCCGGGTCCAGGCGAGCCGCGGTGAGCACCGGCGCGGTCGAGCCGACGGCGGCGTCGAACAACTCCAGTGCGTCGGCTGCGGCCAGTTCCCGAATACCGGAGCGGGCCAGGCGGCGCAGATCGGCCGCTGCGAGCCGTCCCGCCATCCCGCCGCGCGCGGACCATAGTCCCCAGGCCAGCGACAAGGCGGGCAGCCCGGCGGCGTGGCGCGCTCCCGCTAGCCCATCGAGGAACGCGTTGGCGGCCGCATAGGCGGCCTGGCCGGCCGTGCCGAGAGTCCCGGCCACCGACGAGAACAAGACGAACCCGGAGAGCCCGGTTCCCGCGGTCAGTTCGTGCAGGTTCAGGGCGCCGGCGACCTTGGGAAGCAGCACCCGCTCCAGGCGCGCCGCGTCCAGGTCGGCGACGACGCAGTCATCGAGCACGCCGGCCGCATGGACGATCCCGGTCAGCGGGTGCTGAGCGGGAATCCGAGCAAGCAGGTCGGTCGCCGCGGCGCGGCTGGCGATGTCGCACGCGGCGAACGCGACTTCGGCGCCGGACGCGGCCAGCTCCGCCGCGAGCCGGCCAGCGCCGGGTGCCCGCTGCCCCTGACGGCTGACCAGGAGCAGCCTGCGCACTCCGTGGCGGGTGACCAGGTGGCGGGCGAGCAGCCGGCCCAGCGCTCCTGTCCCGCCGGTGATGAGCACATGCCCGCCGAGCGGACCGGACGGGAGGGGCGCGGCGACCATGGTCGGCGCCCTGCGCAGGCGCGGTACCGACAAATTCCCGGCACGAATCGCGAGCTGAGGTTCGTTGCCGGCGAGGGCCGCGAGCAGGGCTCCGGCCGAGGCCGGGTGATCGTCGATATCCACGAGCCCGAATCGTCCCGGGTGCTCTGTCGATGCGGAGCGGATCAACCCCCACAGCGCTGATCCGGCTGGGTCCGGGATGTCGCTGCCGGCGACCCGGAAGGCTCGTGTCGTCACGAATACCAGCCTGGAGCCCCGCAGCCGGGCGTCCGTGATCCAGTACCTGGCCAGGTCGAGCGCCTTCCCGCACACGCGGGAGGTCCGGCCGGCAAGATCGCCGTGATCCTCGCTGTCCACGGCGGCGGCCACGACCACCGGGACGGAGGCGCCGTCGTCGAGCGCACGCCGCAGGCAGCCCACGTCCTGATAGCACGGCATATGGCCATTCCGCGCGCGGAGCGCCTGAGCCGCCACGGAATCCACCGTGCCCACGACGGCCACGGAGCGCGGTGCCGCGTTGACCGGCGCCCGTTCCTGCCAGCCGACAACGAAAAGGCCGCCGTGATCACGGTCCCGTGACGCGCGTCTGCGTCGGCCGGACGGCGTCGCCTCGTCGGAGGCGGCATCGGCGGACCGCGCCGGAACTGGCCGCAGGGTGAGCCTGTCGACAGACGCGACCGGGAGTCCCGCAAGGTCTGTCAGCGTCATCGCGACCGCGTCCGGACCGGCTGGGGAGACGCGTACCCGGAGCGAATCGGCGCCCGTGGCGTGCAGGACCGTCCCGGCCCAGGAGAACGGGACACGCACCATGTCCGCCTCCGGCACCGGGAAGAACAGCCCGACGACCGCGTGCAACGCCGCGTCGAGGAGCGCGGGATGGAGGCAGTACCGGCCGGCTGCCGTCTGCTGCTCTGGAGTGAGCGCCACCTCGGCGAGGACGTCGGCACCGCTCCGCCAGGCGGCGCGCAGCCCGCGGAAGGCCGGCCCGTACCGGTATCCGAGGGTTGCCAGGCGATCATAGATATCCGTGATATCGATGGGCTCCGCCCCGTCGGGCGGCCACGATCCGGCAGGCGCGGGCCGCGCGGCGGCTCCTTCCGCGGCCCGGATGACGCCCGATGCGTGTCGACTCCATGGCCGGGATTCATCGGCGGGGCGGGCATATATGGATATGCGGCCGGCCTCGCCCTCGGCACCGGTGAGCAGCTGGAGCTGGACCGCCCCTCGCCGGGACAGCGCGAGCGGGGACTCGAGCGCCAGCTCGTCGACCCGGGTCGGCCCGGCCGGGCCGGTGGCCGGGTCTGACGTCGTCCGCCTGGCGGCGTGCAGGGCCAGTTCCAGGAAGGCGGTTGCCGGGAACAGGACCTCACCGAGCACGACGTGGTCGCCAAGCCAGGGATGACTTCGGGCGGACACGCTGCCGGTCAGCACCGCGCCGGATCCGTCGGCGGCGTCGACTCCGGCGGACAGCAGCGGATGGCCGTCACTTCTCAGGCCGGCCGCGGCATGTTCGCTGCGGCCGGGCGCCGGATCAATCCAGTATCGCTTCCGGCGGAACGGGTAGACCGGCAGCGGGACCGGCCGCATGTCCTGTCCGGCGAAGCAGCCGCGCCAGTCGACGTCCGTCCCGCTGACATAGAGCTGTGCCAGGCCGGTCAGGACCGTGACCGGCTCGGATCGCCCCGCGGCCAGCGTGGATGCGATGACCGGCGGCGGGGTGGCCCGCACCGCCAGGCAAGCTCGGGCCAGACGGGCCAGAACAGTGTCCGGGCCCACTTCGAGAAATCGGGTCACGCCGAGGTCATCGAGGTGCCGGATGCCGTCGTGGAAGCGGACGGCCTGGCGGATGTGCCGTGTCCAGTAATCGGGTGATGCCAGCTCCGCGGGGGTAGCAACGCGTCCCGTGACGTTCGAGACCACCGGGATGGCCGGCTCCGAGTACGACAGGCGCGCGGCGACCTCACGGAAATCCTCGAGGACGGCGTCCATGTGGGGGGAATGAAACGCGTGGCTCACCCGCAGCCGCGCCGCCTGACGGCCGGCCTCCCGCCAGCGGTGCGCGATGCCGTCGACCACGTGGGCGGTTCCTGAGATCACCACCGAGGCCGGCCCGTTGACCGCGGCGATGCTGACGTCTTGTTCCAGGCCGTCGAGTAGCGGCACGATCTCGTCCTCCGCGGCCTGCAGCGCGACCATGGCGCCGGTCTCCGGCAGCGCTTGCATCATCGCGCCGCGCGCGGTGACGAGGGCGGCGGCATCGGGCAGCGACAGGACGCCGGCAAGATGCGCGGCGGTCAGCTCGCCTATCGAATGGCCGATGAGGTAGTCGGCTCGTATCCCGAACGACGAGATCAGCCTGTACAGCGCGACCTGCAGTGCGAACAACGCAGGCTGGGTGCACGAGGTTGCCCGCAACTGGCCCGCCTCGACCGTCCCCGGGCCGGCGAACATGATGTCGCGCAGCGGCAGGTCCGTGAACGCGCCGATTGCGGCACAGACCTCATCGAGGGCATCGGCGAACGCGGAGTAGGTCGCATACAGTTCCCGCCCCATCCCAGGGTGCTGGCTGCCCTGGCCAGTGAGCATGACCGCCAGTGGTCCGTGCCGCCCGCAGACGCCGGTGACCAGCTCGGGTAACGCCTGGCCGACGGCGAGGGCGCGGAGCGCGTTAAGGTGCCCGTCGGCGTCCGCGGCGACGGTGACGGCCCGGTGCTCGAACGTGGCCCGGGTAGTGGCCAGCGAGAAGCTCAGACTCGCCGCGTCCCTGCGGCCTGCCGCGACGTGGGCCCGCAGCCGTCCGGCCAGTGCCCGCAGGGCCGTGTCGTCACGCGCCGTGACAGGCCACGGAACCGGCACTGATGGCGGTGCGGTGGCGGCCGGCCGGGGAACTGTCTCCGGGGCCTCTTCGATGATCACGTGCGCGTTGGTCCCGCTGATCCCGAACGACGAGACACCGGCCCGCCGGGCACGTCCGGTATCCGGCCACCGGGTGTTTCCGGTCAGCAGGCTCACCGCTCCCGCGGTCCAGTCCACGTGTGGCGACGGCTCACCCACATGCATAGTCGCCGGGAGCACGCCGTGCCGGATCGACTGGATCATGGTGATCACGCCCGCCATTCCCGCGGCGGCCTGAGTATGGCCGATGTGGGATTTCACCGAGCCGAGCAGCAGCGGCCGGTCGTGCGGCCGGTCCTGTCCGTAAGTCGCCAGCACCGCCCGCGCCTCTATCGGATCCCCGAGCGGAGTGCCGGTGCCGTGTGCCTCGACCGCGTCCACGTCGGCCGAGGTGAGACCGGCGCTGGCGAGGGCCTGGCGGATGACCTGTTCCTGAGAAGGGCCGCTCGGGGCGGTCAGCCCGTTGGACGCGCCGTCCTGGTTGATCGCCGAGCTCCGGATGAGGGCAAGCACCTCATGATGGTTTCGCCTGGCATCCGCGAGCCGCTCGATCACGAGGACCGCGGCGCCTTCGGACCAGGCTGTGCCGTCCGCCGCCGCTGCGAATGGCTTGCACCGGCCGTCCGGCGCTAGCCCGTGCTGGCGGCTGAACTCGGTGAACATGCCAGGGGAGGACATCACGGTGACCCCCGCTACCAGCGCCAGCGAGCACTCGCCGCGGCTGAGCGCGGTCATGGCCAGGTGCAGGGCCACCAGAGACGACGAGCAGGCTGTGTCCACCGTGACCGCCGGACCTTCCAGCCCGAACGTGTAAGCCAGGCGGCCGGAGAGCACGCTGGTGGAGTTCCCGGTGAGCAGATACCCGCTCAGCTTGGCGGGCGCCTCGTGCATACGCGGCCCGTACTCCTGTGGCATCGCGCCCACGAACACCCCGCATCGGGTGTCGCGCAGCGAAGCCGGCTGGATGCCCGCTCGCTCTATAGCCTCCCAGGCGAGCTCGAGCAGCAGCCGCTGCTGCGGGTCCATGGCGGTGGCCTCGCGCGGGCCGATACCAAAAAACGCCGCGTCGAACCGGTCGGCGTCGTACAAGAATCCGCCCTGGCTCACCGCGGACCTGCCCGGGCGGCCGTGCAGGCCGGACAGCGCGCGGAGGTCCCAGCCCCGGTTGACAGGGAAGCCTGAGATGGTTTCCTTTCCCTTCATCGCGAGGCGCCACAGTTTCTCCGCCGAGTCCGCTCCGCCGGGATACCGGCACGCCGTGGCGACGACTGCCGCCGCGTCTTCCGGCGGTGCGGCCCTGGACGCCGCGGCTGCCCGAGCTGGTACTGTCCGCACGG
>JASHUI010000319.1:0-6395 GCA_030040095.1 Streptosporangiaceae bacterium
GGGCGGGGCGCCGGTGACGAACGTGCCGCCGGACCGGCCGCGGCGCGGCTCCACGTATCCCGCCTGCTGGAGTTCCCTGATCGCCTCGCGCAGGGTTCGCCGGCTGATGCCGAGCTGGGCGGCAAGCTCGCGCTCGGCCGGGAACCGCTCCCCCGGCCCGACCAGGCCGAGCTTGATCAGGGTCAGCATCCGCTCGACGGTCTCCTCGAACGCCAGGCCCTCGCGGACCGGGCGCAGAAGGCCGCTCAGGTCAAGCCCGCTGCCCGTCACGATCGCCTCCGCGGGATCGAGTCCGGCCCGGCCTGGCCGAGACCGTCACGCCGACTGTACGGCGCGCCCGGGCCCGGCACGCGGATCCCCCTCCAACCCGCGTGCCGGTGCCCATGGGGCACATGTGGTGAATCTGGCCAGAGGTCTTGAACATTCCCTGGCGCGCATTCATCATTGGTTCGATATTGAACCATTAACGCCGCCCCGAGTCGAGGGAGCACGCTGTGGCGATCAATGACAAGGCGGCTTCAGCGCCGCTCAGCAGCGACGAAGAGGAACTCCACCGGCTCGGCTACGCGCAGGAGCTGCTCCGGCGGATGTCCGGGTTCTCCAACTTCGCGGTCTCGTTCACGATCATCTCGATCCTGTCCGGCTGCCTCACCCTCTACTACTTCGGGATGGAGGAAGGCGGCCCGGCCATCATCGTGTGGGGCTGGCCGATCGTCGGGATCATGACCCTCCTCGTGGGGCTGGCCATGTCGGAGGTGTGCTCGAGCTACCCGACCGCCGGCGGGTTGTACTACTGGGCGGCCAAGCTGTCACCCCGGCACGGCCCGGCCTGGTCGTGGTTCACCGGGTGGTTCAACTTCCTCGGCCAGGTCGCGATCACCGCCGGGATCGACTTCGGCGCGGCGCTCTTCATCAACTTCCTGTTCAGCCTGTGGTTCAACTTCAGCGTGACAACGCACTGGCACACGATCGTGATCTACGCGGCCGTGCTCCTGGTGCACGGGCTGCTGAACCAGTTCGGCATCCGCCTGGTCGCGCTGCTGAACAACGTCAGCGTCTGGTGGCACATCACCGGCGTGCTGATCATCGTGGGCGCGGTGACGTTCGGCCTGAAGGCGGGCGCGCACCACGCCCCGGCCAAGTTCGTGTTCACCGACCTGCAGAACCTGTCGGGGTTCCACATCGGCTGGTGGTACATCCTGCCGGTCGGGCTGCTGCTGGCCCAGTACACCTTCACCGGGTACGACGCCTCGGCGCACATGACCGAGGAGACCCACCGCGCGTCACGCAGCGGCCCGCGCGGCATCGTGATGTCGATCCTGATCTCG
The DNA here is from genome assembly GCA_030040095.1 of Streptosporangiaceae bacterium. Lineage (GTDB taxonomy): Bacteria > Actinomycetota > Actinomycetes > Streptosporangiales > Streptosporangiaceae > JASHPR01. The sequence goes on from JASHUI010000319.1 coordinate 1,329, forward strand.
CTGATCGCCGGCTGGGTGCTGCTGATCGGCATCACGTTCGCGATCCAGCGGTCCAACTACGTCGGCGAGGCGACCGCGGTCGTCGCCCCGGCGCAGATCTGGATCGACTCGATCGGCCGGACCGGCGCCGAGCTGCTGCTGCTGGTGGCCATCGGCGCCCAGCTCTTCTGCGGCATGTCGTCGGTGACCGCGAACTCGCGGATGATCTACGCGTTCTCGCGTGACGGCGCGCTGCCGGGCTCGCGCCTGTGGCACCAGGTGAACAAGCGCACCAGGACGCCGACCAACGCGATCTGGCTGGCCGCCGTCGGCGCGCTGATCCTCGGCCTGCCGTACCTGTGGAACTCCGCCGCGTACGGCGCGGTGACCTCGATCGCCACCATCGGCCTCTACGTCGCCTACGTGGCCCCGACGTTCCTGCGGCTGCGGCAGGGCGACCGCTTCCAGCGCGGGCCGTGGCACCTGGGGCGGTGGAGCTACGTGATCGGCTGGACGGCCGTGGTCTGGGTGGTGTTCATCACGATCCTGTTCATGCTCCCGCAGTTCGGCCCCATCGGCTGGACCACGTTCAACTACGCCGTGATCGCGGTGGTGGTGGTGATCGGCTACGCCGGCATCTACTGGCTGGTCTCGGCGAGGAAGTGGTTCACCGGGCCGAAGGTCCAGGGCACGGCGGCGGAACTCGCGGCGATCGAGCGGGAGCTTGCCACCTGATCGCGGCTTTCCCGCCTAACCTGATGAGATGTCAATGCCGCCGAAATACCGGGGCCACGGCCCGCAGCGCCGCCAGCGCGGCATGCTGACCCTGGAGCAGCTGCGGGTGGAGGCCAGCGAGAACGCCATCGACACGGTGGTGCTGGCCTTCACCGACATGCAGGGCCGCCTGCAGGGCAAGCGGATGTCGGCAGAGTTCTTCCTCGACGAGGTGGCCGAGCGCTACACCGAGGGCTGCAACTACCTGCTGGCGGTCGACGTGGACATGAACACCGTGGACGGGTACGCGATGTCGTCCTGGGACCGCGGGTACGGCGATTTCGTGCTGGTGCCGGACATGGCCACCCTGCGCCGGGTGCCCTGGCACGAGGGCACGGCCATGGTCATCGCCGACCTGACCTGGCTGGACGGCGCGCCGGTGCTGGCCTCGCCGCGGCAGATACTCAAGGCCCAGGCGCAGCGGCTGGCCGACCGCGGGTGGACCGCGATGGTCGGCACCGAGCTGGAGTTCATCGTCTACGCCGACTCCTACGAGCAGGCCGCGGCCAAGGCCTACCGCGACCTGGTCCCGGCCAACCAGTACAACGTGGACTACTCGATCCTCGGCACCTCGAGGATCGAGCCGCTGCTGCGCCGGCTCCGCAACGAGATGGCGGGCGCCGGCCTGTACGTCGAGTCCGCCAAGGGCGAGTGCAACCTAGGCCAGCACGAGATCGCGTTCCGCTACGCGGACGCCGTCACCACCTGCGACAATCATTCGATCTACAAGACCGGGGCCAAGGAGATCGCCGCCCAGGACGGGACCAGCATCACGTTCATGGCCAAGCCGAACGAGCGCGAGGGCAACTCCTGCCACATCCACCTGTCGCTGCGCGGCGAGGACGGCAGCCCGGTCCTGGCGGGCGACGACCCGCACGGCCTGTCCCGGGCGGGCGAGCAGTTCCTGGCCGGCCAGCTCGCCGCGCTGCGGGAGCTCACCCTCTGGTACGCGCCCAACATCAACTCCTACAAACGCTACGTCCCGGGCAGCTTCGCGCCCACCTCGGTCCGCTGGGGCCCGGACAACCGGACCTGTGCCCTGCGCCTGGTCGGGCACGAATCCTCGCTGCGCGCGGAGAACCGCGTCCCCGGCGGCGACGTGAACCCCTACCTGGCCGTGGCCGCGATGATCGCCGCCGGCCTGCACGGCATCGACAACGAGCTGCCCCTCGAGCCAGCGGTCGACGGCAACGCCTACCTGGACACCGCGGCCCGGGTGCCGCACACCCTGCGCGACGCGCTCGAGCTGTGGGAAAAGAGCGACCTGGCCCGCCAGGCGTTCGGCGCGGACGTCGTCGAGCACTACGCCAACTACGCCCGCGTCGAGCTGGCCGCCTACGACGCGGCCGTGACCGACTGGGAACTGCGCCGCTGCTTCGAGCGTCTCTAGGACCGCGCGCCTTCGTCGAGGGGGAGTTCAGGCATGTCTGAGTTCACGGTGCTGAACCCGGCCACCGAGCAGCCGGTGACCACGCTGACCCAGTCCACCGCCGAGGACACCGACGCGGCGATCAGCCGGGCAGCCGCGGCCCAGGACGGCTGGCGTGCCGTGGCTCCCGGGGACCGGGCCGCCCTGCTGCGCCGGTTCGCGGCCGCGGTGGACGCGCACCTCGGCGAGCTGGCGGGACTGGAGGTGGCCGGGTCGGGGCATCCGGTCGGCCAGGCCCGCTGGGAGGCGGGGCAGGTCCGCGACGTGCTGCTCTACTACTCCGCGGCGCCCGAACGGCTGATCGGCCAGCAGATCCCGGTGGCCGGCGGCCTGAACGTGACCTTCCACGAGCCGGTCGGCGTGGTCGGCCTGATCGTGCCGTGGAACTTCCCGATGCCGATCCTGGCCTGGGGCATGGCGCCCGCCCTGGCCGCCGGGAACACCGTGATCGCCAAGCCGGCCGAGCTGACCCCGCTGACCGCGATCAGGATCGGCGAGCTGGCCGCGGAGGCCGGCCTGCCGGACGGGGTGTTCCAGGTGCTGCCGGGCAAGGGCAGCGTGGTCGGGCAGCGGCTTGTCGACCACCCGGCGGTGCGCAAGATCGTCTTTACCGGCTCCACCGAGGTCGGCCGGCAGATCATGGCCGGCTGCGCGGCCCAGGTCAAGCGGCTCACGCTGGAGCTCGGCGGCAAGAGCGCCAACATCGTGCTCGCCGACGCGGACCTGGAGCGGGCCGCCGCGACCGCGCCGTACGCGGTGTTCGACAACGCCGGGCAGGACTGCTGCGCACGGTCCCGGATCCTGGTGCAGCGCCGCGTGCTCGACCGGTTCATGGAGCTGTTCGAGCCCGCGGTCAAGGGCGTGGCGGTCGGCGACCCGGCGCTGGCCGGCACCGAGATGGGCCCGCTGATCTCCGCGGCGCACCGGGCGCACGTCGCGTCCTACGTGCCCGAGGGGGCCCCGGTGGCGTTTCGCGGCAGCGCGCCGGACGGCCCCGGCTTCTGGTTCCCGCCGACCGTGCTCGCGCCGGTCGGGGCGGACGACCCGGCCTACACCGAGGAGGTGTTCGGCCCGGTGGTCACGGTCACGCCGTTCGAGGACGAGGCCGAGGCGATCGCGATCGCCAACGACACGAACTACGGCCTGTCCGGCTCCATCTGGACCCGCGACGTGGGCCGGGCGATCCGGGTGGCCCGGGCGGTGGAGAGCGGGAACCTGTCGGTGAACTCGCACTCCAGCGTCCGGTACTGGACCCCGTTCGGCGGGTTCAAACAGTCGGGGCTGGGCCGGGAACTGGGGCCCGACGCGCCGGACGCGTTCACCGAGACCAAGAACGTCTTCATCGCCACGGATTGAGCGGCGGGAAATACGGAGTGAGTGTGAGCAACGAGGAGAGCCCGGCCATGCGGCGCCTGCAGGACCGGGTCGCGGTCATCACCGGAGCGGGCAGCGGGATCGGCCTGGCCAGCGCGCGCAGGCTCGCGGCCGAGGGCGCGACGGTCGTGGCGGTCGACATCGACGAGGCGGCGGGAAAGGCCGCGGCCGAGCAGACCGGCGGCACGTTCATCGCGGCCGACGTGTCGAACGAGGACGATGTGCAGCGGCTGTATGAGTCGGTGGCGGGCCGGCATGGCCGGGTAGACGTCGCGTTCAATAATGCGGGTATTTCTCCGCCGGAGGACGGCTCGATCCTGTCGACCGACCTCGACACCTGGCGCCGGGTTCAGGAGGTCAACCTGGCCTCGGTCTACCTGTGCTGCAAGCACGTGATCCCGTACATGCGGCGCCAGGGCAAGGGCTCGATCATCAACACCGCGTCGTTCGTCGCGGTGCTCGGCGCGGCGACCTCGCAGATCTCCTACACCGCGTCCAAGGGCGGGGTCCTGGCCATGACCCGTGAGCTCGGCGTCCAGTTCGCCCGGGAGGGGATCCGGGTCAACGCGCTGTGCCCGGGCCCGGTGAACACGCCGCTGCTGCGCGAGCTGTACGCCAAGGACCCCGAGCGGGCGGCCCGGCGGCTGGTGCACATCCCGCTCGGCCGGTTCGCCGAGCCGCAGGAGATCGCCGCGGCGGTAGCATTCCTGGCCAGCGACGACGCGTCGTTCATCACCGCGTCGGAGTTCCTGGTCGACGGCGGGATCTCCGGCGCGTACGTGACGCCCTTGTGACCGGCTGGGACGGGAAGGTTGTTCGATGGCTGACGGTGTGAACACCCCACTGATCGGGATCAGCGCGTACTCCGAGCAGGCGCGCTGGCGCGTCTGGGATGCTCAGGCCGTCCTGCTTCCGCGGCCCTACACCGACCGGGTGTCGCAGGCGGGCGGCATCCCGGTGCTGCTGCCGCCGGTGCCCGGCATCGCCGAAGCGGTCGGCCGGCTGGACGGGCTGATCCTGTCCGGCGGCGGGGACATCGACCCGGCCCGGTACAACGCGCAGCCCGCGCCGCAGACCGGCAGCGTGCGCGAGGATCGTGACACGGCGGAGTTCTCGTTGCTCGCCGCCGCGATGTCGCGGCGCCTGCCGGTGCTCGGGATCTGCCGCGGGCTCCAGGTCATCAACGTGGCCAGGGGCGGCAGCCTGCACCAGCACCTGCCGGACGCGGTCGGCCACGACGGGCACGCCCCGGTGCCCGGGGCGTACGGAGCCCACCCGGTGCACGTCGCCCACGGCAGCCGGCTCGCCGCGATCCTCGGCCACGACGAGGTCGACGTCCCGATCAGCACGCCCACCCACCATCACCAGGCGGCGGACCGGCTCGGCGACGGGCTGACCGCGACCGCCTGGGCGACCGACGGCACCATCGAGGCCTTCGAGCTGGACCCCGACGTGAGCCCGTTCGTGCTGGCCGTCCAGTGGCATCCCGAGGCGGGCGACGACCCGAGCCT
>JASHUI010000320.1:0-3785 GCA_030040095.1 Streptosporangiaceae bacterium
CGACCGGCACTGCCGAACCACGCAAAAGCATCGAATCGGTACTCAGGGCATCCGGGACGCCAGGGCGTCCCGGGCACCAGGACGGCCTGCGTCCGCCAGGTCCGGCCGCCCCGGCCCCGGCCGGCCAAGACCGGCGCCCAAGCGCTTGTGGTGCAGTTTTTGCCGGCCAGGGCCGGCAAAAACCGAACCGTTGCCAGGCGAACCACCCCGACCGGCGCTCACGAACCACGCAAAAGCATCAAATCGGTGCTCAGGGCGTCCGGGGCTCGAGGACGGCCTGGGTCTGCGTGGTCTGGCCGACCGGCCGGTCCCGGTCGTCGGTCAGTTCGGTGCGTACCACGATGAACGACCGGCCAACGTGCAGCGGCCGCGCGGCGGCGTGCAACGTTCCGTCGCGGAGCGCGCGGAACAGGTTTGTCGCGGACTCGACCGTGGCGGTGCCGGCCCCGGCCGGCAGGTTGAGGAACGCGCAGAGCGCGCCGATGTTGTCGGCCAGCGACATCACCGCCCCGCCGTTCATCAGCCCTCCGGTGGTGCACAGCCCTGGCGACCAGGGCAAGCTGCCGCGGACCAGTTGCGGCGCGGCCTCGTCAAGGACGATGCCGATGGTGGCCGCGTACGGGATCATGGCCAGCAGTTCGGCGGCGGACGCGGTGGCAGGCTCGGGCGCGGTCATTCCAACATCATGGGCGATACCAAGAGCAGAAGTAACGCGACGTCTGCCGCGAGCCGAACCCCGGTCCCGGCGCCTGGCCGGGAGGGACCTGGCGCAGGGGTCTGCCGCGAGCCGAACCCCGGTCCCGGCGCCTGGCCGGGAGGGACCTGGCGTAGGGTCTGCGGCAGATGCGGAACGGCGAACGGAGGCCGGTGAGCGTCGTGCACCCGGCGGCCGAGCGGTCCGAACTCTCCGATCCCCCGCGGGCTCGCGGTCGGCTCATGGCCGCCCAGGGCCTGGTTTTGTGCTGTTACCTGGCTGGCGCGGTCGCCGTGACCTGGCGGCTGTGGGCCGACCCGGCCGGACGCATGCAGGCGGGCGACCTCCAGGACGTCAACCTGTTCGCATGGTTCCTGCACTACTCGGCCACGGCGATCTCGCACGGGCACCTGCCGGCGCTGGTCACCAAGGCGCTCAACTGGCCGCGCGGCGTCAACATGATGTGGAACACGGCGTACCTGCTGCCCGGGATCGTGCTGGCCCCGGTGACGCTGCTGGCCGGGCCGCAGGTCAGCCTCACGATCGTGCTCACGCTGAGCGTGGCGGGCTCGGCGGCCAGCCTGTTCTGGGTGCTGCGGCGGTGGGGGGCCAGCGTCGCCGCTGCCGCCCTGGGCGGGGCGGTGTACGGCTTCTCCCCGGCCCTGCTGAACTCCGGCACCGGCCACTACCAGCTGGTGCTGGCGGTGCTGCCGCCGCTGATCATCGACCGGGCGCTGCGGATCGTGACCGGCCGCGGCGGCCCCGTGCGGGACGGGATCTGGCTCGGCCTGCTGATATCCGCCCAGGTGTTCATCGGCGAGGAGATGCTGATCTACACCGCCCTGGCCGGCCTGGTGCTGGTCCTGGTGGCCGGGCTCGGCCATCCCCGGTCCGTGCCCGGCCGGGTCCGCGGCGCCGCGCTCGGCCTGGCCACCGGGGCCGCGGTCTTGCTGCTGATCTGCGGCTACGCGCTCTGGGTCCAGTTCCGCGGCCCGCTGCGCGAGCACAGCATCCTGTACGGCTCCTGGTCGGGCAACCTAGCCTTCTTCGTCGACCCGTCCGGCAGCCTGCTCTTTCACACGCGGGCCAGCGCGGCCGTGGTCGCCGACTACCACCTCGGCCTCCCCGAGGAACTGGCCTACCTGGGCTGGCCGCTGATCATCGTGCTGGCCGTCGCCGCGGCGTGCTTCTGGCGGAATGCCAGGGTCCGCGCCGCCGCGGTGGCGTGTGCCGTGCTGGAGCTGTGCAACCTCGGCGGCGGCGTCCTGCTGATCCACCGATTCCGCTTGTCCGGGTCTTTCCTGCCCTACCACTGGCTGCAAGGCCTGCCGACCATGCCCCAGGTGCTCCCGGACCGGTTCTGCATTCTGGGGGCCGGCGCGGCCGGCGCGGCACTGGCGTTCTCGTTCGACCAGGCTCGCTCGGTCGTGCCGCAGGCCTGGCGCTGGCAGGCCGTTCCGGCCGCGGTCGCGGTGCTGGCGGTCCTGCCGCTGATCCCGCTGCCATACCAGGCGACCCCGGTGCCGGCGGTCCCGGCCGGCTGGCAGGTTTCCTTCGCCAGGCTCCGGCTGCCCGCCCACGCGGCCGTTCTTGTCGTTCCTGTCACGATCATTGGCCACACTGACGTTATGCGCTGGGAAGCGGATACGGGCGAGCCAAGCTCGATGGTCGGCGGGTACTTTCTCGGGCCGAGCAGCACCGGGCAGGCGGTCTTCGGTCTCGGCTCGCTGCAGCCCGCCGCGGAGTTCCTGAACCATCTCTGGGCCGGACAGGGCCGCGACCAGGCGGCGACCAGGGCGCTGGTCCGCTCCGCTCTGTCCTACTGGCGGCCCTCCGCGATCATCGCGATCACCCGGCTGGGCTCCCCGCTGGAGCGCTTCCTTGCCGGGCTCGTGGGCCGGCCGGCCTTCCGGGCCGGTCAGGTGATCGCATGGCGCCGGTAGCGCTGACCGCCGGGCTGGACGCCAGGCACGGCCGGCGCCGGGTTCGCGCTCGCCGCCTCGCGCCGGCGGGCGGTCAGCCGTAGTAGTCGTCCGCCGCCTCGATGGTGCCCAGCACGATGCTGGCGATGTTCGCCCTCGGCACCACGACCACGTGACCGTCCGAGTCAGTGACCACGATCTCGTCCTGGCTGAAACGGTCGTGGACAAACGAGCTGGCCGAGATCACGTCGCGGGGTCCGTGCTTCAGCCAGATCTGGATGGGCGGGCCAGCCGATGATGCGGTCATGCCGCGCTCCTCCCATGGCTGTCGGGCTTCCCGGATGCGCTGCTACTTATCGTGATTACTCACTTGCCCTGAGTGTCTCCCCCTGAACCGGAGAGCAAACCCCGGCGATCGAGCAGCTCCGCGAGGTGCACCGCCCGCCAGCCGGCCAGCTGGCTCGCCTGGGTGCGACAGGAGAACCCGTCGGCGAGCAGCACCGCCCCTTCCGGCGCGGCCCGCAGCGCCGGAAGCAGCGCCTGCCCGGCAACGGCCGCCGATACCTCGTAGTGGCCCCGCTCCATGCCGAAGTTGCCCGCGAGGCCGCAGCAGCCGGCCAGCGCCTCGGCCCGCGCCCCGGCCGCGCGCAGCACCGTCAGGTCGGCCTGGTAGCCCATGACCGCGTGCTGGTGGCAGTGCGGCTGGGCGATGATCGGTCGCCCGGCCAGCCTCCCGGCCAGCCAGGACAGGTCCCGGGCCGGGCCGCCCGAGCCCGCCAGCGCCTCGGCCAGCGTTCTGGTGGCCGAGGCCACGGCCCGGGCCCGCGGGTCGCCGGCGAGCAGTTCGGTCAGGTCACCGCGCAGCACCGCCGTGCACGATGGCTCGAGGCCGACGATGGTCATGCCCTGCTCGGCGTAGCCGACCAGCCCGGCGACGGTGGCCCGCAGCCGGGCCCGTGCTCCCCGGAGCTGCCCGGTGGTGATCCAGGTCAGCCCGCAGCAGTGTGATCGTTCGGGAACGATCACCTCGAAGCCGGCCTCGGCCAGCACCGCGGCGGCCGACTCCGCCACCTCGGGCGAGAACGCCCTGGTGAACGTGTCAGCCCAGAGGACCGCGCGCTCGCGGGGCCGCCGGGCGGCGAAGGCCGCGGCCTGGCGGCGCAGCCGGG
>JASHUI010000321.1:0-5431 GCA_030040095.1 Streptosporangiaceae bacterium
ACGCCGACGCCCAGCCAGGCCGCCCCGACGCCGACGCCCAGCCAGGCGGCCCCGACGCCGACGCCGACCGAGGCGGGCCCGACGCCCAGCCAGGCGGTCCCGACCCCGACGCTTACTCCGTCCCCCAGCGGCAGCCCGAGCCCGACCAAGAGCTCGTCGCCGAGTCCGAGCCCGACCTCGTCGGGCTCGGACGTCCCCACGCTCTGCGTCGAGGCCCAGCCACCGGCCAGCGGTCTCGGCCCGGGAACCACGGGCAGCTACCTGATCTGGGTCTGGAGCACGGGAGCGGCGGCGCGCGGGGTGACGGTCACGGCGGCCACGGTGCAGGTGGCCGGCGTCGCCGCGCCGCAATTCACGATCTGCCCGACGGCGGGCGGCTCGGTTTGCACCCTGGGTGACCTGCCCACCGGCCAGGCCGACGAGCTTGCGGCCAGCGTCACCGTGGCCTCATCGGTGACCCCGGGGAGCGAGGTCACGCTCATCGCGACCGTGCGCGCGACGCAGGCGACCTCCGATCAGGCCGAGGCGTCGGTCATCATCACCGCGGGCGCGGGCTCATCGGGCTCGGACCTGATTTCTCCCGATCTGCCTGGCAGCCTTACGACGCTGCCGGGGTACGGCAACGGCGACGTGACCAACCTGTTCCCCGCGGTCACCCCCGGGCCCGCCGCGACGCAGAGTCCCGCCCGGGCGGGCCGCGGCTCACGCGGCACCGAGGCCGTGACCGTATCGCAGACTCTTCCGCTCGACGGCCGCCTCATCGGCGGCCAGCTGGCCGGGCTGGCCGTCCTGGCCTGTGCCGTCGCCGCGGTCATCCTGCGGCTGTCGCTGCGCCGCGCGCAGCCGCATGGCCCCGGGGAAGCCAGCGGCACCGGCAGGTAAACCGGCGAGCAGGTAAGGCCGGCCGGCGGGTAAAGCCGGCCGGCCGGTACTGGTGCGGCCGAGTCGGCGGTCCTAGGTTTGAGACCAGGCGCATCTGCCGTCTCTTAAGGGGTTCGCACATGACGCAAATCACGGTCAAAGTCGACGGAGTCGACTATGTCGACCACGTTGAACCACGGCTACTGCTGGTCCACTACCTGCGGGAGGTGGCAGGGAAGACCGGAACGCCTATCGGATGCGACACCTCCAACTGCGGTGCGTGCACCGTGCTGATGGACGGTGTCTCGGTCAAGAGCTGTGCCGTGCTCGCCGTCCAGGCGGACGGCACCGACATCACGACCATCGAAGGCCTCGCGGACGGCGAGTTGCACCCGCTGCAGCGCGCCTTCCACGAGGTGCACGCGCTGCAGTGCGGCTACTGCACGCCGGGAATGATCATCGCGGCCGCTGACCTGCTCCGCGACAATCCGCACCCGAGCGAGCAAGAGATCCGCCAGGGCCTGGAGGGCAACCTCTGCCGCTGCACCGGCTACGAGAACATCGTGCGCGCGGTACAGCGCGCCTCGGCGTCAGCAACCACAGGGGCAGGAGCGATGTCATGACCGCGCAGACCCAAGCGCCGCAGGCGGGCGAGCTCGGCCGGGCCCGCCCGCGCAAGGAGGACGCCCGGCTGATCACCGGCCAGACCAACTGGACCGACAACATCACCCTGCCCGGGATGCTGCACATCGCCTTCCTTCGCAGCCCGTTCGCGCACGCCAGGATCGCCTCGGTCGACGTCAGCGCGGCCCGGCGGCTGCCCGGCGTCATCGCGGCGTTCACCGGCGCCGACTTCGCCGAAGAACAGGGCAGCCTGCCCTGCGCCTGGCCGGTCACCGAGGACATCGTGATCCCGAACCACCCGCCGATGGCCACCGACGAGGTCCGCTACGTCGGCGAGGCGGTGGCGGTCGTGGTGGCCAGGGACCGGTACACGGCCGCCGACGCGGTCCAGGCGGTCGAGGTCGACTACGAGCCGCTGCCCCCGGTGCTGGACATGCGGACGGCGCTGGACGAGGGCTCGCCGAAGGTGCACGAGGCCGGCAACAAGAGCTTCGTGTGGACGTTCGGCAACGGCGACATCGGCGCCGCCTTCTCGGGCGCCCCGGTGACGCTCGAGCGCACCTACCGCCAGCAGCGGCTGATCCCGTGCGCGATGGAGCCGCGCGCCGTGGTGGCCACGTGCGTGGGCGGCGAGTTCACCATCTGGTCGGCCACCCAGATCCCGCACGTGCTGCGGGTGATGCTGGCGCTGGTCACCGGCATCCCGGAGCAGAACATCCGGGTGATCGCGCCGGACGTGGGCGGCGGGTTCGGCTCGAAACTGCAGGTCACCGCCGAGGAAGTGCTCGCGGTCCTGCTCACGAGGAAGCTGGGCCGGCCGGTCAAGTGGACCGAGTCGCGCAGCGAGGGCAACATGACCGTGCACCACGGCCGGGACCAGTGGCAGCGGATCAGGATCGCCGCCGACTCCGACGGCCGGCTCCGCGGCCTCGACGTCGACCTGCTCGCCGACATGGGCGCCTACCTGATGCTGGTCACGCCGGGCGTGCCGCTGCTCGGGGCGTTCATGTACAACGCGATCTACAAGATGGACGCCTACGCGTTCAAGTGCACGGGCGTGTTCACCACGAAGATGCCGACCGACGCCTACCGCGGGGCCGGCCGGCCCGAGGCCACGTTCGCCATCGAACGGATCATGGACGAGCTCGCCGCCGAACTGGGCGTGGACCCGCTGGAGCTGCGGGCCAGGAACTGGATCGCCCACGAGGAGTTCCCGTACACCACGATCAGCGGCCTGACCTACGACTCGGGCAACTACGAGGCCGCCACCGCGCAGGCCAGGGAGCTCTTCCGCTACGACGCGCTGCGCCAGGAGCAGGCCGAGCGCAACGCCAGGAATGACCCGGTCCGCCTCGGCATCGGCATCTCCACCTTCACCGAGATGTGCGGGCTGGCGCCGTCCCGGGTGCTGGGGTCGCTGGCCTACGGGGCGGGGGGCTGGGAGAGCGCGTCGATCCGGATGCTGCCCACGGGCAAGGTCGAGGTCGTCACCGGGTCCAGCGCGCACGGGCAGGGACACGAGACCGCGTGGAGCCAGATCGTCGCCGACCAGCTCGGCGTGCCTTTCGAGGACATCCGGGTGCTGCACGGCGACACCCAGATCGCGCCCAAGGGCATGGACACCTACGGCTCGCGCTCGCTGGCCGTGGGCGGCATGGCCCTGGTCTCGGCCTGCGACAAGGTCGTCGAGAAGGCCAGGGTGATCGCCGCGGGCATGATCGAGGCCTCGCCCGACGACCTGGAGTGGACGCCGGGCCGGTTCTCGGTCCGCGGCGACCCCGAGAAGGGCGTCACGATCGGCGAGATCGCGCTGGCCACCTTCGCCGCGCACAACCTGCCCGACGGGGTCGAGCCGTCGCTCGACAGCGACGCCACCTACGACCCGGACAACTTCTCGTTCCCGCACGGCACCCACCTGTGCGCGACCGAGGTCGACACCGAGACCGGCATGGTCACCATCCGCTCGTACGTCGCGGTCGACGACGTCGGGAAGGTCGTCAACCCGCTGATCGTCGAGGGCCAGGTGCACGGCGGCATCGCCCAGGGCATCGCCCAGGCCCTCTACGAGGAGGCGGTCTACGACGACGCGGGCAACCTGCTGACCACGACCCTGGCCGACTACCTGGTGCCGTCGGCGGCCGACCTGCCGTCCTACGTCACCAGCCGGACCGAGAGCCCGTCGGACAACCGGCTCGGCGTCAAGGGCGTCGGCGAGGCGGGCACGATCGCCTCCACGCCGGCCGTGGTGAACGCGATCGTCGACGCGCTCCGCCCGCTCGGCGTCAGGGACGTCATGATGCCGTGTACCCCGGAGCGGGTCTGGCGCGCTATACAGGCAGCACGAGAGACCGGAGGCGCGGCATGATCCCGGCCAAGTTCGACTACCTCCGTCCGGAGTCCCTGGACGAGGCCATCCACGTGCTCAGCAACGCCGGCGAGGAGGGCAAGGTGATCGCGGGCGGGCAGAGCCTGACCCCGCTGCTGCGGCTCCGGCTCGCCCAGCCCGAGCTGCTGGTCGACGTCGGCGGCCTCTACGAGCTGCGGGGCGTCCGCGAGGACGGCGACGCGCTGGTGATCGGCGCCAGCACGACGCTCTACCAGCTGGCGCGCGACCGGCTGATCGCCGAGAACTGCGGGCTGCTCGGCCAGACCGCCGGGCTGATCGCCGATCCCGCGGTGCGGCACCGCGCGACGATCGGCGGCGCGCTGGCCCACGCCGACCCGGCCGGCGACCTGCCCGCCGTGGCACTGGTCCTGGACGCGACGCTGACCGCCCGCGGGCCGGAAGGCGAACGCGAGATCCCGGCCGCCGACTTCTTCCAGGACTACCTGACCACCGCGCTGCAGCCGGCCGAGATCCTGACCGGCATCCGGGTGCCCAAGATGCCCGGCTGGGGCCACCACTACGAGAAGTTCCACCGGACCGCACAGGCCTGGGCGATCGTCGGCGTCGCGGCTTTGGCCAGGCGGTCCGACGGTCAGGTCGCCGAGGCCAGGATCGGTCTGACTAACATGGGGCCGGTACCGGTGCGGGCGACGGCGGCGGAGTCGGCCGCGACGGGAGCCGAGGCCAGCAGGGACGCCCTGCGGGCCGCGGGCTCGCGCGCGGACGAGGGAACCGATCCGCCGGGCGACCTGCACGGCGCGCCCGACTACCGGCGCCATCTGGCGCAGGTGCTCACCGGTCGCGCACTGGCAGCGGCGGCAGGAGTTTAACCAATGGAGCTAGAGCACTCATTCACCGTCCCGGTCCCTGAGGACCGGGCGTGGGATGTGCTGCTGGATGTCGAGCGGGTGGCGCCCTGCATGCCGGGCGCCACCCTCGACTCCGTGGACGGCGACGAGATCAAGGGCCGGATCAAGGTCAAGGTCGGCCCGATCGCGATGACCTACGCGGGAACGGCGCGGTTCACCGAGCGTGACCCGCACGCCCACGTCATCACGCTGGAGGCGTCGGGCAAGGAGACCAGGGGCGCGGGCACCGCGTCCGCCACCGTGCGCTCGATGCTGGAGAGCCAGAACGGCCACACCCACGTCGTCGTGCACACCACGCTGAACGTGACCGGGCGGCCCGCCCAGTTCGGCCGGGGCGTGATGGCGGAGGTCGGCGGCAAGCTGATCGGCATCTTCGCCGCCAACCTCGCGGACATGCTGGCCGCCGAGTCCGCGCCGCCGCCGGCCGAGGGCGGCGAGCCCGAGGGCGGCGGCGAGGCCGAGGGGGGCCAGCCGATCGAGGAACTGAACCTCTCCCTCCGGTCCTACAACAGCCTGCGCCGCGAGGGCATCCACACGGTGGGCGACCTCGCCGCCAAGTCCCGGGAGGAACTGCTCGCCATCGACAACATCGGCCCGGCGTCGGTGGAGGAGATCGGGCAGAAGCTCGCCGACCGGGGCCTGAGCCTCAGCGACTCCCCCGCCAGCCGCAACGGCACGCCCGGGCCCGGGA
>JASHUI010000322.1:0-6868 GCA_030040095.1 Streptosporangiaceae bacterium
TCCCAGGCACTGAACCGGCTGGCCGCAGTGCTTCCGGCCTACATGTGCCCGACGCGTATCGCCGGCATCGACGAGGTACGGCGCAACGCCAACGGCAAGATCGACCGGACTCACTACAAGGATCGAGCGGCGGACATGGCGTGACGTGCGCCGAGCGTCATGCCGTGTCCCACGGCGGGGCTGATCATCGCCGAACGCGAGGATCCGGTGATCGGCTCATGATTCCGCCGGATGCGGGCGAGCGCGCCGCGATCGGGACGCCGACCGGAAGCGCCGAGAGAATCGTCAATGATGTCCTGGGGCCACACACCGACACGTGGGCCAGGCGATAGCGGCCCGAGAGCCGGATGGTAGCGGCGGTCGGCAGGCTTGAGTCAGTCCAGCCCGGAAGGGGATACCGGCGACTGCGCCGGGCCAGCCAGCTGACCACCAGTCGGCTGTAACCGCTTGCTACCAGTCAGCCACAGAGCCGCTTACTACCGGCCTACCGTGGAGGGAGGTGCGCGCGAATGTCAGCCGACGGCGACGACGAGCGCACGTACAAGGTCGTGATCAACGACGAAGAGCAGTACTCCATCTGGTCCGCCGACCAGGATCTGCCGGGGGGCTGGCACGATGCCGGCTATGCCGGCCGGAAGGGCGACTGCCTGGCCCACATCGGCGAGGTGTGGACCGACATGCGGCCGCTGAGCCTGCGCAGGCACATGGACGGCGTCGTGACGCTGGCGCCCCGGCCATGACGGTCGCCGCCACGGCCGGGACCTGTCGCCGCCACGGCCGGGACCTGGCACACCCACCGCGGCAGAAGCAGATCGTCGGGCTCCTCCCCTGGGAGAGCCGGACAAGGAGACCGCCGTCGGGCTGGGCTGTCTCCCTCGACCCTGCGCACCTACCTGCAGCGGCTGTACCAGCGTCATCGCCTCCAAGGCCGCGCACGCCGTCGCGGCGGCCTGGCGCGCGGCCTGACCCGCCCGTCAGGAATGGCGGGTAGTCCACGCACCCGAAGGACAAGCGCTAGGCATGATATTTCAGTCTGCGGATGAAATGATAATAGACGATGCCTTCGTCAATCTTCGCCGGTTCACAGATGATCTTGACGTCATATTGAAGATTGAGGGATTCAACGCGGCAGGCAGCATCAAGCTCAAGACCGCGCTCGGGCTCGTCAACCATGCCGAAATTTACTCAGGCCTGCGACCCGGCGGGCATATCATCGAATCATCCTCGGGAAACCTTGGCGTAGCGCTTAGCCTTATTTCGGCAGTTCGTGGTTATACATTCACCTGTGTGACCGATCCGAACGCTTCGGTCACCCATATCACCACCATGCGCAGCTTCGGGGCGGACATCGTCATCATCACGGAACGTGATGAGAATGGCGGCGGGTACCTGGCCCGCCGGCTCGACTACATTCACCAGCGGCTTCGGCGCGAGCCGGGGCTGGTGTGGCCGAACCAGTATGCCAACTCCGCGAACATAGACATCCACTACGAGCGGACCGCCGCAGCCATCCTGCGGGAATTCGCGCGCGTGGACTACCTCTTCGTCGGCGCGGGAACGACGGGCACGCTGATGGGCTGCGCGCGGCGGTTCCGCGCGGAGTCGCCTGCCACCGCCATAGTGGCGGTTGACGTCCATGGCTCGGTAACGTTGGGCGGCCCGGCCGCGCCCCGGCATATTCCCGGCCTGGGCGCCAGCCGCCGGCCCGAGCTGTTCAAGCGGAAGGGCATCGACGAGTTCATCATCGTCAACGAGCTCGAGTCGATCGCGGCCTGTCGGCAGCTTGTGGCCCGCTATGGCTGCCTCGTCGGCGGGTCGACCGGGTCGGTCCTCGCAGCGGTCCGCCGGCTCGCGCCCCGGATACCGCCCGCGTCGGTCGTGGTCGCCATCTCGCCCGACAACGGCGATCGCTATCTCGACATGATCTACTCCGACGACTGGGTGAGACGGACCTACGGCCACGGTGCCGCCGAGCGCGTGCTGGCCGCAGCTCCGGACGACGGTCACCGGCTGCTGAGCCTTGGCCATGGCTAAGGGGTGACCGCCATGCTCGCACCAGGAAAGAACCATCTTGCCGTTGTGACCGGCGACACGGTGCGCGATGACCTTCCCCGGCTGCGCCGGGAGATCTTGGATGTCGTCCGGACGACATATATACAGCACCGGGCCGGCGACGCGATCAATCCAGGCAGCCGGTTCCTGACCTTTCCCGACCGGCCCGACGCGCGGATCATAGCCCTGCCCGCGGCCATCGGGGGGGATCATCCTGTCGCCGGGATGAAGTGGATCTCCAGCTATCCGTCGAACACCGCACGCGGCTTCCAGCGTGCGTCCGCGGTGCTCATACTCAACGAGTCCGACACCGGATACCCGTACGCCTGCATTGAGGCCTCCACGGTGAGCGCGGCCAGGACCGCGGCTTCGGCTGCGCTTGCCGCGAGCGTGCTCGGCCAGGACGGGCGTCACGCCCGCCGGATGCTGTTCGTGGGCGCCGGGTTCATCGCCCGCCACATCCTGGATTTCCTGCTCGACGACGGATGGCAGATCGACGAGCTCAGCGTCAACGACACCTCGGCCGACTCCGCGAGCGCGCTCGTCGCGTACGCATCCGACATCTGCCAGTTGCGCGCCGGCACCGCCCCTGATCTCTGGCGGGCCCTGCCCGAGTCTGATGTCGTGGTCTTCGCCACCGTCGCACGCACGCCCCATGTCCATGCCCGCTGCCTCCTGCCCGCCGGGCAGGTGGTGCTGCATATATCGCTCCGGGACCTTGCCCCGGAGCTGGTGCGGCACGCCTTCAACGTCGTCGACGACGGCGAGCACTGCCTGACCGCCGGGACCTCTCTGCACCTGGCCGCCGAGCGCTGGGGGCCGGTCGGCCTCATCGGGGCGTCGATAGGTGAGCTCCTGTCCAGGCCGGCGGACCTGCCGGGCGACCGGGCTCGCGTCTTCTCGCCGTTCGGGCTCGGCGTTCTTGACCTCGCGGTCGGGCGGCTGTTCCTTGACTCCGCGTTCCGGGCCGGGCGGGTGCACCTGGTTGATGACTTCCTGGGCGACCTGCGGCGATGGTGAGCCGTCCGCCCGTACAGGGAAAGGAGAACGGTGATGACCATCACCAGAAAGGCCTGCAGGCCCTTCTTGTCCTACCGCGATCTTGACGGCGGGGACCTGGCCGAACTTCTCTCGCTCGCCGTCGACGTCGCCGCGAACCGGGATGACTATCAGGGCATCCTGAGCGGGCACAGTGTCGGTCTCCTGTTCACGAAGCCCTCGACGCGGACGCGGGCATCCTTCTGGCGCGCCGCTACCGATCTTGGGGCCAACGTGGTTGCCTTCGGGCCCGGTGAACTCCAGCTCACGACCGGGGAATCCTGGTCTGACACCGGCCGTGTGCTGGCGCAGTACCTAGACGCCGTCGTGATCCGGACCAACGCTCCCATCGCCGAGATGAGATCACTGTCGTGTGGCCTGCCGGCCACAGTCAACGCGATGAGCAGCTGCGAGCACCCGACGCAGGCGCTTTCCGATGTCATCACGGTCACCGAGCATTTCGGGGG
This sequence comes from Streptosporangiaceae bacterium, assembly GCA_030040095.1. Classification (GTDB taxonomy): domain Bacteria; phylum Actinomycetota; class Actinomycetes; order Streptosporangiales; family Streptosporangiaceae; genus JASHPR01. The sequence continues at coordinate 3,558 of JASHUI010000322.1, forward strand.
CATCTGCGGCCGGCGTCTTGCCTATGTGGGGGAGGGCAATAACACCGCGGCGGCGCTTGCGCTGCTGCTCAGCCGGGTCGAGGGGACGCAGTCCGACTTCTACTCCCCGCCCGGTTACGGCCTGAGCGACGACGTCATGGCGACGGCCGCCCAGCAGGCGCGCCAGTCCGGCGCCGGGTTCCGGGTCCATGACGAGATCCCTGCTGCTCCTAGTCCCGCCGACGTCGTATACACGACGCGCTGGCTCACGATGGGCGTTCAGCGCGACTCGGACTGGCTTCCGGCGTTCGAGCCGTTCCGCGTCGACAAGGCGGTCTTCGAGAAATTCATCGATGGTGACCAGACGGTATTCATGCATGACCTGCCGGCCGTCCGGGGTCAGGAAGTCTCCGGTGACGTGCTGGACGGCCCGAGATCCATTGCCCTCCGCCAGTCGTACCACAAGCGGACGGGAGCCATGACGGCCCTGCTATGGGCTCTCGGCGTCCGTAAGCGGTAGCCCTCATTGCCTGATCGGCTGCCCGGAAACGATGCTGGACGGCCGGAGGAGCCCGCTGAGGCAGCGGTCCGGGGTGGCGCGTGGCCGCGCCGCGCCTGCCGCGCGTCCTCGCGCTTTCCCCACCACCACCGCCGCCGACCTCGGCCGCCCGCTGCGGGCCGGCCTGGCGATAGCCGGGCGATGCCGCCGCAAAGGCTGCCTGTGATGGGCTGGCCGTGTTCGCCGCAGAAGCCGCCGGGCTCGGCCCGGCGGCTGCCCGGCGCTACCCGCCCGACGGGAGGAAAATGGTGTCAACGGGCCAGGCAGAAGATCCGTGGACCTGGATCTGGGCCCTGCATTCCCCGGCTGGTGTCCCGCGCGCGACCATCCTGGTGCTCCCGCACGCGGGCGGCAGCGCGCACGGCTACAGCGACTGGGCCGACTATGTGCGGCCCGAAGTGCGGCTGCTGGCCGCTCAGTATCCGGGCCGCGGGGCGCGCCACAGCGAACAGCTTCCTGCGGACGTCCGCAGCCTCGCCGCGCCGCTGGCGCCCGCGCTGGCGGACCTGAGCGGGCCGCTGTACCTACTCGGGCACAGCCTCGGCGCGCTGGTCGGCTTCGAGCTGGCCTGGGCCCTTGAGCGAAGCGGCCGCGAGCTGCAGGGGTTCTTCGCATCGGCCTGCCGGGCCCCGCACCGGCCGAATACCCGGCCGATCCGCGCTGACAGGCTGTCCGACGACGAGCTCGTCGCGCTTCTGCGCAGACGCGGGGGCACACCAGACGAGATCCTCGATCATCCCGGTATGCGCGGCCTGGTCCTCCCGATCGTGCGGTCCGACTTCAACGTGGACGACAGCTACGGGTACGGCCCAGCCGAGCGGCGGCTCCGCTGCCCGGTCGTGGCCATCGGCGGGACCGCGGATCCGCAGGTCCCCGTCGACGTTCTGGACGGCTGGCGCGATTTGAGCCGGTCCGCGGCCCGGGTGCACACCATGAACGGTGGCCACTTTTATTTCACGGGCCAGATGCCGGCGCTGATGTCGATCCTGCACAGCGAGATCGATGGGCACCCGGGCGAGCTCGCCGCGCCTTCCGCGAAGATCTGCAGCTAAGGAGATCCTGCCAATGAAACACCGCGTAGACCTCGCCCCGCCCGGCCAGCTGGACATCAGCCACGAGCCAGGCAAGCCGCCCATCCTGCGGGTGTCCGGGATGCCGGACATCGCGGCGACGCGGGACTGGATCGCGGAGCACCGGACGGCAGTGCGGGCCGAGCTGCTCCGCTCGGGATGCCTGCTGCTTCGCGGGCTTGCCATCAGCAGCCCGGAAGATTTCGCCGCCGTCCGAGATGAGCTGGTCGAACGGCGGGCCAGCTACAAGGAGAAGGCGACGCCGCGCAGCGACTACGGCGCTGACGTCTTCTCCTCCACCGACCTGCCTGCCGCTCAGGAGATCAAGCTGCACAACGAGAACAGCTACGTGCTCGAGTTCCCCGGTGTGCTCATCTTCTGCTGCCTGACCGCACCGCAGCAGGGTGGCGCCACGACCGTCGGCGACATGCGGCAGGCTCTGCTGCACATACCGCCGGACCTGCTCGGCCGGTTCCGCGCGGTCGGCTGGACGCTGTCACGTTCCTACGGAGAGTTCATGTCCATGCCCTGGCGGCGGGCCTTCGGGGTCGTTGAGCGCAGCGAGGTGGAGCGGTACTGCCGCGCGCGGCTCGTCGGGTACGAGTGGCGGGATGACGATCACCTGCGCACCGACCAGCGGCGCCCGGCCATCATTACGCACCCGGTCACCGGCGACGAGGTCTGGTTCAACCACTGCGCCTTCTGGAATAAGTGGTCGCTGGACGCCGAGGTGCTCGAGGTTCTCACCGATACCTACGGCGCCGACGCCCTGCCGTTCGACACCTCATTCGGCGACGGCACGCCCATCACCCGCGACGAGATCGCGGCGCTGAACGACGCCTACGCCCGGGTGACCGTCCGCGAGTCGTGGCAGCCGTCAGACGTGCTGATCGTGGACAACATCCTCGTCGCGCACGGCCGGGAGGCGTTCCGCGGGGAGCGCGAGATCCTTGTCGCGATGGGCGAGCCGGTCCAGCTCGCTGACTGCCACCCGGCTGTCGCGCCCGCACCCGGGCCGGTTCGGCGCTAGCCGCCGCCCGAGTTCGCCGCTCTCCTGAAGGAGGATCGATGCTGGGCACGCACGAATTTCCGGCTACCCGCTCGCCCGGCGGGCACGGCCCGACCGCTGCGGCGGCTCCCGGTGACGCGCCGGACCTGCTCAGCGCGCTGGCCTGCATCCCGCGGGGCCGGCCCGCGATCATCGACTCGGCGCGAGAAGTGTCATTCGGCGAGCTGGCCAGCGAGACGGGTCGGCTGAGCGAGGAGCTGCGCCGCCGGGGCGCAGGCGCGGAATCGGTGGTGGCGCTGTGCCTGCCACGCGGCGCCGGGCTCGTGGTGAGCGTCATGGCGGTGCTCGCGGCCGGCGGTGCCTACCTACCGCTCGATCCCGCCTACCCGGCTGACCGGCTGACCGGCCTGATGGCGGACAGCGGGGCGCGGTGGCTCGTGACCACGGCCGGGCTGGCCGGGCTGGCGTCCTGGCCCGCGGGTACCGACCTCGTCCTGATCGACGGCCGTGCCGACGCCACCCCCGCCGCGCCGGCGACAGAGGCTGGCCCATGGGCGCGGCCTGGCAACCTGGCCTACGTCGTCTATACGTCGGGATCCACCGGAGCGCCCAAGGGGGTCGAGGTTACCCGGGCCGGCGTCGCCGAGCTGCTCCAGTCGCACGAGGGGGCCGGCGTGGCCGCCGGCACGGGCCG
>JASHUI010000323.1:0-5283 GCA_030040095.1 Streptosporangiaceae bacterium
CGGGCTGTCGCCGGGCCGGCCGGCGTCAGGTGCCGGAGGCCGGCTTCTCGTCGTGGCCGCCGAACTGCTTGCGCATCGCCGAGAGGGCCTTGTCGGCGAACAGGTCCAGCTGGCGCGACGAGAACCGGGAGTACAGCGAACTGGTCAGGACCGGGGCCGGAACCCCCTCCTCGATGGCGGCGACCGACGTCCAGCGCCCCTCGCCCGAGTCTGACACCCGGCCGGAGAAGTTGGACAGGTCCGGCGACTGGTACAGCGAGATGGCCAGCAGGTCGAGCAGCCAGGAGCCGATGACGCTGCCCCGGCGCCAGACCTCGGCCACCGACGTGGTGTCGATGTGGTACTGGTAGAACTCGGGGTGCTCGAGCGGGGCCGTCTCCGCGTCGTCGGTCTGCGTGCGGGTACCGACGTCGGCGTTGTGCAGCACGTTCAGCCCCTCGGCCAGGGCCGCCATCATCCCGTACTCGATCCCGTTGTGGACCATCTTGACGAAGTGGCCCGCCCCGTTCGGGCCGCAGTGCAGCCAGCCCTGCTCGGCGGAGGAGGGATCCCCGGTCCGGCCCGGCGTGCGCGCCGCGGCGCCCACGCCCGGGGCGATCGAGGCGAACAGCGGGGCCAGGTTGGCCACCGCGTCGTCGTCGCCGCCGATCATCAGGCAGTAGCCGCGGTCGAGACCCCAGATCCCGCCGCTGGTCCCGCAGTCGACCAGGCGGATACCCTTCTCGGCCAGCTTGGCCGCGCGGGCGATGTCGTCACGGTAGTAGGTGTTGCCGCCGTCGATGATGATGTCGCCGGGTTCCATGCGCTTGGCCAGCTCGTTGATCGTGTTCCCGGTGATCTCGCCCGCGGGCACCATGACCCAGGCCGCCCGGGGCTTGTCCAGCGCGGCGACGAAGTCGTCCAGGGTCGGCGTGCCGGTGGCCCCCTCGCTCGACAGCTGCTTGATCGGCCCCGGGCTCCGGTCATAGACCACGCACGGATGGCCGTCGCGCATGAGCCGGCGCACCAGGTTGGCGCCCATCCGGCCCAGGCCTACCATGCCGAGCTGCCGGGTCTTCGTGGCTGCCATACTGTCCTCCCTTGTCTGAGGCCTTGATTCCCGGGGAATTCCTGAGGCCCTAATTCGGGGCATCGGAGGCGGGCAGCCACGGCTGATGCCAGTCGGGATACCCGCGGACCAGCTCGGCCGCCTGCTTCGGTCCCCACGATCCCTGCTCGTAGTGGTGCACCGGCGGCGCGTGATCCATCAGCGGCTGGACGATGCGCCAGGTCTCCTCGACGGAGTCCTCGCGGGTGAACAGGTGACTGTCGCCCGTGATCGCGGAGCCGAGCAGCCGCTCGTAGGCATCCATGGACGGGCCAAGCTCGCGGTCGAACGACATGTCCAGGTGCACCTGCTTGAAGTGCTGCCGGTTCGCCAGGGACGTGATCTCGAACCGCAGCCCGGGCCCGGGCTCGACGCGCAGCGCGATCTGGTTCGGGTCGCCGTGCCGCTCGCTGCTGAGGAACCGCAGCCTGGGCGGTCGCCGGCACACCAGCCGCACCTCGGTCACCTTGGTGGGCAGCGTCTTGCCGGCGCGGATGAAGAACGGCACACCGGACCAGCGCCAGTTGTCCACCTCCAGCCGCAGGGCGGCGAAGGTCTCCGTGCTGGATCCCTCGGCCACCCCGGGGACCTCGAGATAACCCTCGTACTGGCCGCGCACGTACTGCGCCGGGTCGGCGTCCGGCATGGCCTTGAAGACCTCGGCCTTCTTGTCCCGCAGGTCGTCGCCGCTCGGGCCGACCGGCGGCTCCATGGCGACCAGGGACAGCACCTGGAGCAGGTGGTTCTGCACCACGTCGCGCAGGGCCCCGACCGGGTCGTAGAAGCTGCCCCGGTCCGCCACGCCGACGCTTTCGGCCATCGTGATCTGCACCGCGGCCACGTGCTCCCGGTTCCAGGTCGGCTCCAGGAGCTCGTTGGCGAACCGCAGGTACTGCAGGTCCAGCACCGGTTCCTTGCCCAGGAAGTGGTCGACCCGCAGGATCTGGTCCTCGCTGAGGAAACGGTGCAGGTCGGCGTTGAGCTGGCGGGCCGAGGCCAGGTCGTGGCCGAACGGCTTCTCCACCGCCACCCGGGCGTCCTTGGTCAGCCCGGCGCCGGCCAGCTGCTCGACCACCTTCGCGAACAGGCTGGGCGGGATCTCCAGGTAGAACAGCGGCTGGTGCACGCCCTGCAGGGCCTGGCCCAGCCGCTGGTAGGTGCCCGCGCTGTCGAAGTCCCCGCTCAGGTAGGACAGATGCCGGGCGAACCGGTCGAACACCTTCTCGTCGATCCGCTGGCCGGACTGCTCGATCGACTCCCGGGCGTGCTGCATAAGCACGTCGTGGGACCAGTCCTGGCGGGCTACCCCGATCACCTTGTCGGGCAGGAGACGCCGGTTCTCCAGCCGGTACAGGGCCCGGAAGGTCTGCAACTTGGCCAGATCCCCGGTGATGCCGAAGACCACCAGCGCGTCCGCGTGCCATGTCTGCGTCTGCGGCTCCACGGTGCCCTCCTACCCCGATGCCGGTGAGGTCAGCCCAACCCGCCCGGACGACGCTACACCGGCTGCCCGGCCGGCGGGCGAACCAGGGGCTAGTGCAGCTGCGCGTTCAGCTCGCCCCAGGCCGCGCTGCGCACCCGGGCCTCGACCGTCCCGGTCACGCTGTTGCGCAGGAACAGCAGGCCCGGCCGCCCGCTGAGCTCGCGTGCCTTCACCCGCCGCCCGTCTTCCATTGTCACGATGGTGCCCGCGGTGAGGTAGAGCCCGGCCTCGATCACGCACTCGTCGCCCAGGCTGATGCCGAGCCCGGAGTTCGCGCCGAGCAGGCACCGCTCTCCGATCACGATGCGGTCCTTGCCGCCGCCGGACAGCGTGCCCATGATCGAGGCGCCGCCGCCGATGTCGGTGCCCGCGCCGACCACCACGCCCTGGCTGATCCGGCCCTCGACCATCACGGGCCCGAGCGTGCCCGCGTTGTAGTTGACGAACCCCTCGTGCATGACCGTGGTGCCCTCGGCCAGATGGGCGCCCAGCCGGACGCGGCTCGCGTCGGCTACCCGCACGCCCGAGGGGACCACGTAGTCCAGCATCCGCGGGAACTTGTCCGCGGACTGCACCTCCAGCGGCCGCCCGGCGGCCCGGGCCCGCAGCTGGGCCGCGACCGCGTCGGCCGCGTCCACCGGTCCCGCCGTGGTCCAGCAGACCGTCGGCAGCGCGCCGAAGATGCCGTCGAAGTTGATGTCGTTCGGCGGCACCAGCCGGTGCGAGACCAGGTGCAGCCGCAGGTAGGCATCGCCCGTGTCGCCCGGCGGCGCGTCGAGATCGGCGATCGCCACGCGACGGTGCGTTACCCGTACCCCCCGGATGGAGTCGGTGCGGTCCGGGCCGACGCTGTACTGGTGCGGGCCTGCGGGCGGGCCCAGCTTGGGGTCGGGAAAGAAGAAGTCGAGCGGGTCCCCGCCGGGCTCGGTCACCGTGACGACCGCGTCACCCCATGCCTGTCTGGTCACCCGAAGAACCTACCGGGTCACCACGTTGACGATGCGGCCAGGCACGACCACGAGCCGGTCGACCTCGGCGTCGCGCAGGACGCCGGCGACCTGCGGGTGCCCGGTCAGCAGCCGGGTGATCTCCTCTTCGCTGGCGTCCGCCGGCACCTCGATCCGCAGCCGGGTCTTGCCGTTGACCTGCACCGGGATCACGACCGTCGGCTCGTCGGCGAGCGCGGGGTCGGCCCGCGGGAACGGCGCGCGGGCCAGCGAACCCCGGTGGCCGAGCCGGGCCCACAGCTCCTCGGCGATGTGCGGCGCGAGCGGCGCGACCATGAGCACCAGCGGCTCGGCCACCGCGCGCGGCAGCGCGCCCCGCTCCGCCGTCACCCTGGCCGCGTGACCGACCAGTTCCTGCAGCCGGGCGATCGCGATGTTGAACCGCAGCCCGGCGTAGTGCCCGCGGACCGCCGCGATCGTGCGGTGCAGCAGCCGCAGGGTCTGTTCGTCGGCGGGGCCGTCATCCACGCGCAGGTCGCCGGCGCGCTCGTCCACCAGGCTGCGCCACAGCCGCTGCAGGAACCTGTGCACCCCGGCGATGTCGTCGGTCTGCCACGGCCGGTCGGCGCCCAGCGGGCCCATCGCCATCTCATACAGCCGCAGCGTGTCCGCCCCGTACTCGGCGAACATCTCGTCCGGCGTCACGCTGTTCTTCAGGCTCTTGCCCATCTTCCCGAGCCTGCGGGTCACCGGCTCGCCGCGGTACAGATAGCTCCCGTCCCGCCGCACGACCTCGTCCGCCGGGACGTACATCCCGCGGCCGTCGGTGAACGCCTCCGCGATGATGTAGCCCTGGTTGACCAGCCGCCGGAACGGTTCCCTGGTCGAGACGTGACCGAGGTCGAACAGCACCTTCTGCCAGAACCTGGCGTACAGCAGGTGCAGCACCGCGTGCTCCACGCCGCCGACGTACAGGTCGACGCCGCCGTCGCCGGGCCGTTCACCGCCCGCCCGCCCGGCGGGCACCATCCAGTACCGCTCGTTGCCCGGGTCGACGAACGCGACGTCGTTGTCCGGGTCCAGGTAGCGCAGGAAGTACCAGCAGGACCCGGCCCACTGCGGCATCGTGTTCACCTCGCGCCGGTAGCGCCGCGGCCCCTCCCCCAGGTCGAGCACCACGTCGGCCCAGCCGGGTGCCCGGGCCAGCGGCGGCACCGGCTCGGCGTCCTCGTCGGCCGACGCCGACGCCACGAAGTCGGTCATCTCCGGCAACGTCACCGGGAGCATCTCCTCGGGCAGGGCGACCGGCAGCCCGTCGGCGTCGTACACGATCGGGAACGGCTCGCCCCAGTAGCGCTGCCGGGAGAACAGCCAGTCCCGCAGCCGGTAGGTCCGCTGGCCCCGCCCGTGCCCGGTGCGCTCCAGCCAGCCGACCGCGTCCTCCAGCGGCTGGTAACCGATCACCGGCAGCCCGAGGGCGCGGGCGAACTCCTCGTCTCGCTCGTCGTCGGCGGGCACCGCCATGATCGCCCCGGTGCCGTAGCCCATCAGCACGTAGTCGGCCACCAGCACCGGGAGCTGCTCGCCGGTCGCCGGGTTGACCGCGTAGCTGCCGGTGAACACCCCGGTCTTGTCGCGGCTGGCGGTCCGCTGCCGGTCGCTGATCCTGGCCGCGGCTCGCTGGTAGGCCGCCGCCGCCTCGGCCGGAGACCGGCCGGCCCGCCGCCATGGCCGCGGGGTCCCCGGCGGCCACCGGTCGGCGGCCA
>JASHUI010000324.1:0-2999 GCA_030040095.1 Streptosporangiaceae bacterium
CCCAGCCCCGCCCGCGCACCCAGCCCCGACCCTTCACCCAGTCCGCCGGGCTCACCCAGCCGCCCCCCAGCCCGACCCCCCGCACCGTGTGCGCTAATTGTCGTCAGCACAGCATTTAGCGAACACAGATCGCGGCATGCAACCCACATCTGCACCGGCCTGCGGGCTGCGCTTGACAACATCCGGATATCCGTGTACTCATACGGATGAGCGGAGGCGATCTGGGAAGGGACGAGGCATCGTGGTGCCGCGCAGCCATGAACACCCGGTCGACGCCGAACGGGTGGCCGTCGCCCGAGCCGGCGTGCTGTCGGAGGCCGAGGCGGGACGGCTGGCGGGCCTGCTGGGGATGCTGGCCGACCCAGTCAGGTCAAGGATTCTGTTCGCCCTGGTCACGGCCGATGAGCTGTGTGTCGGAGACCTCGCGCTCGCGCTCGACGTCACCGAGGATCAGGTGTCCTATGCACTGAAGATGCTGCGCCTGGCGGGGTTGGTCAGCTTTCGCCGGGATGGCCGCATGGTCCGCTACCGGCTGAGCGACGGCTTTCCGCACGCCCTGCTCGAGCACTGCCTGCGCCAGCTGCTGACCATCGCCGCCCCAGCACAAGACGACCGGCGACAAGGCGCCCAGCCTGACCCGACACAAGACGACCAGCCCGCCCGGGCACGAGGCCACGGGCCCGACAGGACACAAGACGACCAGCCCGACTCCTCCCCGGAGGCCGACCGTGCGGGTGCTTGACGCGCTCGGCCACGCGCTGCAGGTGACCGGGTCGATGACCTGGCAGATCACCTGGTCGCTCATCCTGGGCTTCACCTTGTCGGCGATAGTCCAGGCGGTGGTCCGGCGGGAGGCGATCACCCGGCGGCTCGGCAATGACCGGCCTGCCGCCCTGGCCCTGGCCACCGGCCTGGGTGCCGCCTCGTCGTCCTGCTCCTACGCGGCGGTGGCGCTGGCCAGGTCGTTGTTCCGGAAAGGCGCCAGCTTCACGGCCGCGATGGTCTTCGAGATCGCCAGCACCAACCTGGTGATCGAGCTGGGAATCATCCTGGCCCTGCTGATCTCCTGGCAGTTCACCCTGGCCGAGTACGTCGGCGGGATCGTCATGATCGTGCTGCTGGCCTTCGCGTTCCGGTTCTTTGTCAGCCCGAACCTGGTCGCGGCGGCCAGGCGGCAGGCAGATCGCGGGCTGGCGGGGTCCATGGAGGGCCACGCGGCCATGGACATGAGCATCCAGTCCGGGGGCGGCTTCCTGCGGCGGCTGCTGAGCCGCAACGGGTACACCGCGGTCAGCCACATCTTCGTGATGGAGTGGGCGGCCGTCATCCGGGATGTAATCGGCGGGCTGCTTATCGCCGGGGCGATCGGCGCCTGGGTGCCGGACTCCTTCTGGCGGCACCTGTTCCTGACCGGTCATCCGCTGGCGGCCGCACTGTGGGGGCCGATCATCGGCCCGGTCATCTCGCTGCTCAGCTTCGTTTGCTCGATCGGCAATGTGCCGCTGGCCGCGGTGCTCTGGAACGGCGGGATAAGCTTCGGCGGCGTCACGGCGTTCGTCTTCGCCGACCTGATCATCATCCCGATCCTGATCATCTACCGGAAGTACTACGGCACGCGGATGATGCTGGCCGTGCTGGGAATCTTCTACGCCACCATGGTCATCGCCGGGTATGTCGTGGAGTTCCTGTTCCGCGGCCTCGGGCTGGTCCCGGCCGAGCGGGCCGCCAGGGTCGGCGTGACCGGCGTCGAATGGAACTACACGACCGTCCTGAACATCCTCTTTTTGCTGGTCGCCGCCGCGCTGCTGGCCCGCTTCTTCCGGTCCGGCGGCGGGCCGATGCTCAGGATGATGGGCGGTCGCCCCGACGAACATGCGCACCACGCTCACGTTCCCGGCGACCACGCCGGCCATCCCGGCGACCAAGCCCGCGCTCCCGGCGACCACGCCCAAGTTCCGGGCGACCACGCCGACCATCACGAGCCGGCGACCCGGCCTGGAATGAACCCCGGCCACCCCGGCTGATCGGCCGCCAGCCGCCGGGCAACAGCCCTACGGAACCACCGTCACCGGCCATTTCCCGGCCCGGACCAGCCGGGCGGCGAGCGACCCGACGATCCGGTGCCCGGCGTGCTCGGACGCTCCGACGACGACCGCGTCGGCCCGGCTCTGCGACGCGGCCCGGTTCAGTTCCGTCCATGGATCCCCGACCACCGCCCGGAACTCCAGATCCACCCCCACTTCGGCCGCACCGTCCCGCAGTCGCCGCTCCATGTCCTGCGCCGCCTGCGCGGCCGCCTCGTGCAGCGCGGCCGCCGCGCCGGGGACCGCGCCGATGTTGGCCGAGAGCGGCGAGACGAACACCGCGAGGAGGCGGCAGTGCTGCCGGCGGGCCAGGCCGGCCGCGTACGCGGCAGCACGCCAGGACGTCCGAGAGCCGTCCACGCCCACGAGAATGAGAGTCGGACCGTCTGATCCCAGCTCGAACCGACTGTCGGCGGCCACGAGCCCAGTCTGCCAGGACCGGCTTGCGCCGAAAACGCCGACGATGTACGACGTCGGCGGCAAAGCGACCGGCGAGGCGCCGAGCTATGCCGCGCCGTCCCGCGGCTCGATGCCCTTCTGGCGCAGCAGCCCGCGCAGCCGTCCGACCTCGTCCGTCAGCCGGTGCAGCTGGTCGGCCAGCGCCGGAAGGTCGAGGTGCGCCGCGGCCCACTCCTTCTGGCGGGAGGCTTTGTCCGCGATCAGCTGGCGCTCCCGGTTGCGCAGGGCCGCGGCGTTCTCGTAGTCCTCGGCATCGACCGCGGACTCCTTGTCCCTGCGGGCCTGCGCGATCTGCTGATCCAGGTCGCGGACGTCCGGCCCGGTGCCCAGCCGTTGCTCCACCCCGGACAGCCGCGAGTCCATCTGCTCGATCCGGCGGACCAGTTCGGCGAGCAACCTGCTGTCCCCGCCTCCGGCCTCCGGGCCCGGCGCCCCGTCCGCGACCTCCGGCTCACC